>NZ_RCVI01000253.1:0-61502 GCF_003667455.1 Micromonospora sp. CV4
CGCCCTCCCACGGGCCCCGAGAGACACGCCCGCCCCTGTCGATCATGGCGTTGTGGTGGGTCACAGAGGCCGCGAAAGCACGCTGATCGGGCACCACGACTTCATGATCGACGAGAGCGGTCGAGGAACCAGCCCTGCGCGGCGGGCCACACAGCTTTGGTGTGGAGTATGTGTCGTCCAGCCATGTGCCCGGGGGCACACAGCTCGTAACTTCTTGCGCCATGACGGCAGAACCCGTGGCGGTCCCCCACGTCGTACAGGTCGACCTCGCCGGTCGGACCGCCCTGGTCACCGGGGGCGGCAGCGGCATCGGGCGGGCGTGCGCCCTGCGGCTGGGCGCGGCCGGCGCCAAGGTGCTCGTGGTGGACCGCAACCTGGAGGCGGCCAAGGCGGTGGCCGCCGAGGCCGGGGGCCGGGCCGAGGGCGTGGACCTGGCCGACGCCGCCGCGGTGGACGGCCTCGACGTGGACGTGGACATCGTGGTGAACAACGCCGGGCTCCAGCACGTGGCGCCGGTGCAGGACTTCCCCGTCGAGCGCTTCGAGTACATCCAGCGGGTGATGGTCGAGGCGCCGTTCCTGATCATCCGCCGCGCGCTGCCGCACATGTACGCGCGTGGCTGGGGCCGGATCGTCAACATCTCCTCCGTGCACGGGCTGCGCGCGTCGCCGTACAAGGCCGCGTACGTGTCGGCGAAGCACGCCCTCGAAGGGTTGTCGAAGGTGATGGCGCTGGAGGGCGCCGCGCACGGCGTGACCGCCAACTGCATCAACCCGGCGTACGTGCGCACCGCGCTGGTGGAGAGCCAGATCGCCGATCAGGCGGCCAGCCATGACATCCCGGAGGTTGAGGTGATCGAGAAGATCATGCTGGCCCGGGCGGCGATCAAGCGGCTGATCGAGCCGGAGGAGGTGGCGGAGCTGCTGGCGTACCTCTGCTCGCCTCCGGCGGCGTTCATCACCGGCGCGTCGATCGCGCTCGACGGGGGCTGGACGGCCAACTAGTGGGCCTGAGCACAATGTCGACCATGTCGTCGCCGGTGGAGTTCCTGGAACTGCTCGCTCGCGAGGCCGCGGCGGTCGAGTTCGAGGGACCGCTGGTGGCCGCGCGGGCCGCCGGACTGCCCGCCGACCGGCTGGCCGAGCTGGAGCAGGCGAAGATGGTGGCGCTGCGGGTCCGCGCGCTGCTGGAGCGCCGGCGCCGCCGGGAGACCGAGCTGTCCGGCCTGTACGACACGGTCAGCGACCTGGCGGGGCTGCGCGACCTGGACGACGTGCTGCGGGCGATCGTGCACCGGGCCCGCAACCTGCTCGGCGCCGACGTGGCCTACATGACGCTCAACGACGACGAGCGCGGCGACACGTACATGCGGGTGACCGACGGGTCGGTCTCGGCCCGTTTCCAGCGGCTGCGGCTGCCGATGGGCGCCGGCCTCGGCGGCCTGGTGGCCCAGTCCGGCGCGCCGTACGTGACCGCCAACTACGGCGAGGACGAGCGCTTCCACCACACCGGGGAGATCGACGCCGGGGTCGGCGAGGAGGGCCTGGTGGCGATCCTCGGGGTGCCCCTGCGGCTCGGCTCCACGTCGATCGGGGTGCTCTACTCGGCCAACCGCTCGGCCCGGCCGTTCGCCCGGGAGGAGGTGGCGCTGCTGGTCTCCCTCGCCGCGCACGCCGCCGTGGCGATCGACACCGCCCGGCTGCTGGCCGAGACCCGCTCGGCGCTGGCCGAGCTGTCGGCGGCGAACACCACCATCCGGGCGCACAGCAGCTCGGTGGAGCGGGCCGCGGCGGCGCACGACCGGATGACCGCGCTGGTGCTGCGTGGCGGCGGGGTGGAGGACGTGGCGGCCGCGGTGACCGAGGTGCTGGACGGCGCGCTGCTGGCGCTGGACGCCGAGGGGCGGCTGCTGGCCCGCGTCGGTGAGATCGACGAGCCGGACCGCGCGGACATCGTCGAGGCGGTGGCCGCGTCCCGGACGGAGGGGCGCAGCGTGCGTCGCGGCCCGCTCTGGTACGCGGCGGTGGTGGCGGGCGCGGAGAACCTGGGCGCCCTGGTGCTGCGCCCGGACGACGAGCTGGTCGACGCCGACCAGCGGATCCTGGAGCGGGCCGCGTTGGTGACCGCGCTGCTGCTGCTGTTCCGGCGCACCGTGGCGGAGGCGGAGGGCCGGGTCCGCGGTGAGCTGCTGGACGACCTGATCGCCCGGCCGCTGCGGGACACCGACGCGCTGCGCAGCCGGGCCCGCCGCCTCGGGGTGGATCTGGACGCCCCGCACGTGCTGGTGGCGGTGGGCGACGACGCCATCGCGGCCACCGGCTCGGCCCGGCAGCGGGTGCTCTCCTGGGCCACCACGTACGCCTCGGCGCGGGGTGGGCTGGCGGCGGCCCGCGACGGTCGGGTGGTGCTGATGCTGCCCGGGCGGGACGCCGGTGGCAGCGCCCGCGCGGTGGCCCGGGACCTGTCCCGGGTGACCGGCCGTCCGGTGACCGCCGGGGCGAGCGGCCCGTCGGCCGGGCCGGCGACCCTGGCGGGCGCGTTCCACGAGGCGGATCGGTGCCTCACCGCGCTGGGCGCGCTGGGCCGCTCCGGCCAGGGGGCGAGCACGGCGGAGCTGGGCTTCGTCGGGCTGCTGCTGGGCACGGTCGGTGACCGGGGCGAGAAGGACGTGGCCCAGTTCCTCACCGCCACCGTCGGGCCGGTGCTCGATTACGACGCCCGGCGAGGTACGGCGCTGGTGAAGACGCTGGAGGCGTACTTCGGGGTGGGCGGCAGCCTGGCCCGGGCCGCCGAGCAGCTGCACGTGCACGTCAACACGGTGACCCAGCGGTTGGAGCGGGTCGGTCAGCTGCTCGGCGCCGACTGGCAGCGGCCCGAGCGGGCGCTGGAGGTGCAGCTGGCGCTGCGCCTGCACCGGCTGCGCAACCCGGCCGGCTGACCACCGGCTGCGCCACCCCGGCCGGCTGACCACCGGCCGGGTACGGGTCAGCGGGCGCGGATGCCCTCCAGCACCGCGTCGACGACCTGCTCCGGCAGGGCCTGCTCGTCCAGCTCCGGGTTCCAGCGCAGCACCCGTTGGATCAGCATCGGCCCGGTGAGGAGCGCCATGGTCACCTCCAGGTCGATGTCCGGCCGGAGCAGACCCTCGCTGATGCCGCGCCGCAACACCTCGCGCATGAGCTGCCGGCGCGGGGCGATGATGTTCTGGTAGAGCTGGAACTGGTCGGGGCTGCGGTTCACCGCGGGCACCAGGCAGGGCATGATCTTCGCCGCTCGCGGGTCGACGTTCTTCCCGATCGCGCCGACGAGCAGCACCAGGTCGTCCCGGACGGAGTGCCCCTCGGGCTGCGGCAGGATGCCCTTGAGCCGGCGCAGCGCGTCCAGCAGCAACGCGTCCTTGCCGGCCCAGCGGCGGTAGATGGTGGCCTTGCCGACCCCGGCGCGGGCGGCGATCGCCTCGATCGAGAGCGCCTCGATGGTGCTGCCCTCGGCGAGCAGGTCGAGGGTGGCCTCGATGATCGCCTCATCGGCGCGGAGGCTCCGCGGTCGCCCGGGCGACCGCGGAGCATCGGCAGTGGACGTCATGTCGGACATTGTCCCCGAACCTAGGCTGTCCCGGCCAACTCGGGCTCGGCGACCGGCGCCGCCGGCGCGTCCGCCACGGCCTCCCGGCCGGGCATCCAGCGCAACACCACCACGATCCCGAGCGCGGCGACCACCGCGGAGAGCGCCGCCGCCCAGTGCATGGCGGTGACGAAGGCGTCGTTGGCCGCCGAGATCAGCGCCGGCCCCGCGGGCCCGAGCTGCCCGGCCGCCGCGTACGCCCCGGAGATCGACTCGTTCGCCGCGTCACGGGCCTGCGCGGGCAGGCCGGTCAGCGCGCCGTCCACGTCGGCCCGGTAGACCGCCGAGAGCACCGAGCCGAGAACCGCCACGCCGAGCGCGCCGGCCACCTGGCGGACGGTGTTGCTGACCGCGGAGCCCACGCCGGCCTTCTCCCGTGGCAGCGCCGACATGATCGACTCCGTGGCCGGCGGCATGATGTTGGCCATTCCGACGCCCTGGAAGAAGAAGACGACCAGCACGACCCAGATCGGGGTGGACGCGCCGACGAAGGCGAACGCGGCGAGCGCCGCCGCGGTCAGCGCCAGCCCGACGGTGGCGACCGCCCGGCCGCCGTAGCGGCGGACCATCGCGGCGCTGCGCGGCGCGAAGATCAGCTGGGCGCCGGCGAAGGGCAGGAAGAGCAGACCGGTCTGGAGCGGGCTGTAGTCGCGTACCAGTTGCAGGTAGAACGAGCTGAAGAACATCACGCCCATCGCGGCGAAGAACACCAGGCCGACGATGGCCACCGGCGCGGCGAACCGAGGCAGGCGGAACAGCCGGACGTCCAGCGACGGGTGGTCGCTGCGCCGCTCGTGCTCCACGAACCAGGCCAGCACCGCCAGGCCGACGACGATCGAACCCCAGGCCACCGGGCGACCGAAGCCGTGCTCGCCGCCGTCGATGATGCCGTAGGAGAGGGCGACCAGACCGACCACGGAGAGCAGGACGCCGAGCAGGTCGACCCGGCCCGGGCGCGGGTCGCGCGACTCGGGCACCAGCAGGGCGACCAGGATGACGCCGGCGACCACCACCGGCACGTTGATCAGGAAGACCGAGCCCCACCAGAAGTGCTCCAGCAGCGCGCCGCCGAGGATCGGGCCGATCGCCACCGCGAGGCCGACCGCGCCGGCCCAGACGCCGATCGCCCGGCCACGCTCGCGCGGGTCGAAGACGTTCGAGATGATCGACAGCGTCACCGGCATGATGGCCGCGCCGCCGACCCCCATCAGGGCGCGGGCCGCGATCAGCTGTGCCGGGTCCTGGGCGTACGCGGAGAGCAACGACGCCAGGCCGAACAGCGCCAGCCCGATCATCAGGAAGCGCTTGCGTCCGGCGCGGTCACCGAGCACCCCGAAGGTGAACAGAAGCCCGGCGAAGACCAGCGTGTAGGAGTTGATGGACCACTCCAGCTCGCCCTGGCTGGCGCCGAGGCCGTGCACCGGGTCGGCCAGGGTGCGTAGGGCGACGTTGAGGATCGTGTTGTCGAGGACGACGACGAGGAGGCTGATCACCAGCACCCCCAGGATCGCCCACCTCCTCGGATGTCCGGTGTTGTTGTGCAGCTCCATGCCCGGTTCTCCCCCCGGTTTCACCGGCCGCGCAATACGATACGGGCCAGACTCGTAACTCCGGTCAGAGTACTGGCGGCAGTAACGATACGGAACCGATCCGTATCGTATGTGTCCGGCGTCACGTCGGGGGGCCGGCCAGCCGCCGAGGTCAGCAAGGTCGCGGGGCGGCCAGGCAGGCGGTGACGGCGGCGGGCAGCGTGCGCAGGCGCGTCGCCGGCGCGGCGAGCGGCTCGATCCAGCCGGGCCCGGCGCCGTACACCCGCAGTAGCGGGAAGTCCCGGGCGAAGCGCACCAGGCGGTACGCGCGGCCGGTGACCGGCGTCTGCGACCAGAGCACGACGGTGCTCGGGCGGGCCCGGTACACGGCGCTGGTCAGCGCGGTCCACGGCAGCGCGGGGCCGAGGTGCAGGCAGCCGCGACCCTGCTCGCGCAGCGCGGCGGCGAGCGCGTGCAGGCCGAGGCAGTGCGCCTCCCGCTCGGCCCCGGCGAGCAGCACGCCGCCGGCGGGCAACGACCGGCCCGGCTCCCGCCGGTACACGTCCAGCCCGACCCGCAGCCCCGCACAGAGGGCGTGCTCGACGGCGATCTCGGCGGGCGTACGCCCCGGCAGGCGGGCCAGCAGCGGCTGGCAGACCTGCTCCCAGAGCGCCGGCACCCCCCACTCCCCGGCCAGCTCCAGCAGCACCGTGGCGACCCGGTTGCCGTCCAGGTCCTCGGCCGCCAGCGTGACCCGCTTGAGCGCGGTCTCCACGGCCTCCGCCGGCATCGGCTCGGTCAGCACCAGACGTACCCCCGGGTAGGTGTTCCTACCCGGGGGTACGCCACGAGGGCGCGCGGCGGATGCGCCGGCGCGGGAATTTACCGGCGGCGCGCCACCAGCCGGCGGGCCAGCGCCGCGGCGCTGCCCCAGATGCCGCGCCGGAACAGCACCACGACGAGGACGAAGATGCCGCCGGTGACCAGGCCGATCGCCTCGAACCCGGAGAACGACAGCCAGTCCTCCAGCCGGACCACGATCCCGGCGCCGAGCACCCCGCCCCAGAGGGTGCCGATCCCGCCGAGCACCACCACGATGACCGCCTTGCCGGAGGTGGTCCAGTGCAGCACGTCCAGCGAGACGAACCGGTGGCCGACCGCGAACAGTCCGCCGCCGAGGCCGGCGATGAACCCGGAGAGCACGAACGCGGTGAGCTTGTAGCGGTGCACCGGATAGCCCAGCGCCCGCGCGCGGGCCGGATTGTCCCGGATGCCGACCAGCACCCGACCGAACGGCGAGTGCACGATCCGCCAGGCCGCGGACAGCCCGAGCAGCACGATCGGCAGGATCGCGTAGTAGAAGTAGTAGTCGTCGGTGAGGTCCCAGCCGAACAGCGATCGGGGCACCCCCTGGAGGCCGTTCTCGCCCTGCGTCACCGAGCGCCACTCGTTGGCGACGTAGTAGACCATCTGCGCGAAGGCCAACGTCACCATGGCGAAGTAGATGCCGGTCCGCTTGACCGCCAGGTAGCCGATCGGCACCGCCAGCACGGCCGCGGCCAGCGCCCCGGCCAGCACCGCGAGGGGGAACGGCAGGCCCGCGTGGATCGCCACCAACCCGGTGACGTACGCCGAGGTGCCCCAGAACGCGGCGTGCCCGAACGACATCAGCCCGGTGAAGCCGAGCAGCAGGTCCACCGCGACGGCGAACAACGCCCAGCAGAGGATGTCCACCGCGACCGCCGGATAGAGGCCGTTGGGCAGCCACGCGGCGACGGCCAGCCCGACGGCGAGCAGCGCGTACCGCACCCAGCCGGGGGCACGGGCCACGGTGACCAGCCCGGACGGCGGCGCCGCCCGGGGCGCGTCGGCCGGAGTGTCCACGGTGCTGGTCATGCCGGCGCCTCCTCACGGCCGAACAGGCCGGCCGGGCGCCAGAGCAGCACCGCGGCCATCACGATGAAGACGATCGTCTGGGACACGATCGGGAAGTTCGACAGGTACGCCTCGCCCCACGCCTGGACCAGGCCGATGCCGAAGCCGGCGGCGACCGACCCGAAGATGGACCCCAGCCCACCGATCACCACGACCGCGAAGACCACGATGATCAGGTCGGCGCCCATCAGCGGGTTGACCGCGCGCATCGGCGCGGCCAGCACACCGGCCAGCCCGGCCAGCCCGATGCCGAAGCCGAAGACCGGGGTCACCCAGCGTCCGACGTCGATACCGAACGCGCGGGTCAAATCGGGCCGCTCGGTGGACGCGCGGACCACCATGCCGATCCGGGTCCGGGTGAGCACCCACCACACGGCGACGCAGAGCAGCACCGCGAAGCCGAGGATGAACACCCGGTAGGTCGGGAAGTCGAACAACCCGAAGTTCACCGTCCCGCTCAACAGCGACGGGGTTTCGTACGGGCTGGACTGCACGCCGTAGCGCAACTTCACCAGGTCCTGAAGGATCAGCGTCAGGCCGAAGGTGAGCAGGAAGTTGTAGAGCGGGTCGAGCCTGGTCAGCCGGTGGATCACCGCGCGCTCCAGGGCCATGCCCAGCAGACCCAGCCCCACTGGCATGATCACCAGGGCCGCCCAGAACGGCACGCCCGCCTCGGTGAGCAGCACGTACGCGCCGAACGCGCCGAGCATGTAGAACGCGCCGTGGGCGAAGTTGACCACCCGCAGCATGCCGAAGATGACCGCGAGCCCGAGGGCGAGCAGGGCGTAGAACGCCCCGCTCACCAACCCGTTGAACGTGTTCTGCGCGAATCCACTCACAGCGTCACACGCTCACAGCTTGCAGTCCGCGGACGGCGCGCGGAACGCCTCCGCGGCGGGGATCGTCTTGAGCACCTTGACGTAGTCCCACGGCTCGGTCACCTCGGACTGCGGCTTCACCTGGGCCAGGTACGCGTCGTGCACCACCCGGTGGTCCTCGGCGCGGATCTTGCCGTTGCGCAGGAAGACGTCCTCGACCGTCTTGCCCTCCAGGCCCTTGACGACGGCGTCCGCGTCGTCGGTGCCGGCGGCCTGCACCGCCTCCAGGTACTGCAACGCGGCGGAGTAGTTGGCCGCGTGCGCGAACGTCGGCCGGGTGCCGGCCTTCTGCTGGAACCGGTCGGCGAACTCCCGATTCTTCGCGTCGAAGTTCCAGTACCAGGCGTCGGTGTACGTGGTGCCGGCCAGCGCGGCCGGGGTGAGCGAGTGGATGTCGGTGAGGAACATCAGCCCCACCGCCAGGCCGACGCCCTTGTCGCGCAGCTTGAACTCGTTGTACTGCTTCACCACGTTGACCAACTCTGCGCCGGCCTGCATGGTGCCCAGCACGTCCGGCTTCGGGTTCAGCGTCGGCGCCTTGAGAAGGAAGGTGGAGAAGTCGCCGCTGGTGTTCGGGAACGGCGCCCCGTCCTTGCCGACGACCTTCCCGCCGGCCGCCGTGATCGCGGTGGAGAAGCTCTTCTCCATGTCCTGACCGAAGGCGTAGTTCGGGTACAGGATGTACCAGTTCTTGCCGATCTGCTCGGTCGTGGTCTTCCCGGTGCCGTTGGCCAGCATGTACGTGTCGTAGGCGTAGTGGAAGGTGTACTTGTTGCAGCTCTTGCCGGTCAGGTCGGTGGTCGCCGCCCCGATGTTGAAGTAGAGCTTCTTCTTCTCCTTGGCCACGTCGGCGACCTTCAGCGCCGCCGACGAGGTGGGCACGTCCAGGATCAGGTCGACGCCCTTGCGGTCGTACATCTCCTGGGCCTTGGAGTTGGCCACGTCCGGCTTGTTCTGGTGGTCGGCGGTCTCCACGGTGATGTCCTTGGTCACCGCCTTGTCGCCGTACTTGGCGGTGAAGTCGGCGATGGCCATCTCCACCGCCGTGACCGAGTTCTTTCCGGACAACTCCGAGTACGCCCCGGACTGGTCGTTCAGCACGCCCAGCACGATCTTGTCGCCGGTCAGCTTCTGGTCGCCGCCCGACTGGGGCCCACCGCCGCCGCAACCGGCGACCAGCACCACCGCGGCCGACGCCGCGGCCACACCCACCGTCCTGCGCATGCCCACTCCATCCATTCCGCGCCTCATCGCGCGAGTCGTCGTCGGAAAATCAGATCCCGAGGTACGCCAGCAGCTCGCGTTCCCGCGAGCGCACCTCGGAGTTGTCCATCGCCTCGGCGACGCGTCCCTCGGCCAGCAGGTAGTGCCGGTCGGCGACGCCGGTGGCGAAGTGCAGGTTCTGTTCGACCAGCAGCACGGTCACCCCGTGCCGTTTGGCTTCCCGCAACAGGTCACCGACCTGCTGCACCAACAGTGGAGAGAGCCCCTCGGTGGGCTCGTCGCAGAGCAGCAGCCGGGCGCCCATCCGCAGCACCCGGGCCAGCGCGAGCATCTGCTGCTCACCGCCGGAGAGCATGGTGGCCGCGGAGTCGCGCCGGGTGTAGAGGGCGGGGAACGCCTCGTACACCCGCTCCAGCGACCACGGGTCCGGGCCGACCCGGGGCGGCAGGGTGAGGTTCTCGGTGACGGTCAGCGTGGCGTAGCTGCCCCGGTCGTCGGGCACCCAGCCCAGCCCGAGTCGGGCCCGCCGGTGCGCCGGCAGCTTCCCGACGTCCCGCCCGTCCAGCTCGACCGTGCCGCGCTGGCCGGAGTGCAGCCCCATCACGCAGCGCAGCAGGGTGGACTTGCCGGCGCCGTTGCGCCCGACCAGGGTGACCACCTCGCCGGCGGCGACCTCCAGGCTGACGTCCCGCAGCACCTGCGCCTCGCCGTACCAGGCGGACAGGTTCTCAATGCGCAGCATCAGCGGCTCCCAGGTAGGCGGTGATCACACGCTCGTCCGCGCGGACCTGCTCGTACGGGCCCTCGACGAGGACCTTGCCGGCCTGGAGCACGGTGACGGTGTCGGCGAGCCGGCCGACCACGCTCATGTTGTGTTCGACCATCACCACGGTCCGGCCCTCGCGGACCCGGCCGATCAGCTCGACGGTGCGGTCGACGTCTTCGAGGCCCATTCCGGCGGTCGGCTCGTCGAGCAGCAGCACCTTCGGGTCCAGCGCGAGGGCGATGGCCAGCTCCAGGGCCCGTTTGCGGCCGTACGCCAGCGCTTCGGAGGGGGCGTCGGCCAACTCGGACAGTCCCACCATGGCGAGCAGCTCGTCGGCCCGCGCGGTGTAGCGACCCATGAGCTTCGCCGAGCGCCAGAACCGCCAGCCCAGCCCGCTGGACGACTGGAGGGCCAGCGCGACGTGCTCCCGGGCGGACAACTGCGGAAAGAGGCTGGTGATCTGGAACGAGCGGGCCACGCCGAGCCGGGCCACCTGCTCCGGGGGCAGCCCGGTGACGTCCCGCCCGTCCAGCTCGATCCGCCCGCCGCTGGGGCGGAGGAAGCCGGTGAGCAGGTTGAACAGGGTGGTCTTGCCGGCGCCGTTGGGGCCGACCAGCGCGTGCACACTCTCCGGCGCGACGTCGAGGTCGACGTCATCGACCGCCCGGAAGCCCCGGAAGTCCCGGGTCAGCCCACGGGCCGACAGGAGCGCTTGCCCGGCCATCGCCTCATCCTCCGCAGGTCGCGGCGACGTCCGGTCGGTGACCGTGGTCACAGGGCCGTCGCGTGGAGGAAACCTACGGCGGGCCGCGCGAGTCGAGCCATGTCGATGGCATCCATATTCAGCCGGAAGGAGACGTGCCCAAACCCCACTCCCCGGCGTCGCCGCCTTGACCGGCCCCCCTAGGTTGATGATCCACACAGCCCAGTGGAAGGTCCCCACCCCATGCCCGTCGGCTTCACCATGGCGATCGTCTTCGCCGTCGCCCTGGCGGTCAGCGCCGTCCTGGCCCTCGTCACCCCGGCGCGGCCGCTGAAGCGGATGGCCGCCCTCGCGGCGCTCGTCTTTCTCGCCCTCACCCTGCTGGTCGGTGTCACCTCCAGCGCCCACTCGGTGCCCATCCGCTCGGTCGGCATCGTCACCAGCTTCGGCAAGCCCACCGGTGAGGTGACCGGCTCCGGCCTGAAGTGGGTCGCTCCCTGGCAGAAGGTCGGTGAGTGGGACGCCGGCCGCCAGAAGTACGACCACATCGGCGGCGACAACTGCGTACGGGTCCGTACCGGCACACTCGCCGACGCGTGCGTCGAGGTGCTCGTCGAGTGGCAGGTCAAGCCGGAGAACGCGCCGAAGCAGTTCATGGACTACAAGGGAGACTTCGACAGCTTCCGGGGCCAGCGGGTGGGCGTGCAGCTCGACAGCGCGGTCAACGACGCGTTCGCCGCGTACAACCCGCTGGAGAAGATCGACGCCCAGACCGGCGACCTCAACGTCGACCTGAAGCCGTTCGCGGCGAACATCAAGACCAGCGCCGAGACCCGGCTCGCCGCCGACGTCGACATCCTCTCGGTGACCATCACCCGGGTGAACCACGACGAGAAGACCGAGGGCAACATCAAGGCGTTCCAGGACAAGCTGGCCCAGACCCGCAACCTGGAGCAGGACCGCAAGAACGCCGAGATCTCCAAGCAGATCACCGAGACCAACGCGAAGGTCGACAAGGTGACCCGCTGCCTGGAGATCGCCGAGAAGAACGGCGCCAACCCGGGGCTCTGCATCAACCCGGGCATCGTCACCGGCAAGTGACCTGGAGCCGGCCCACCCGTAGCAGGTGCGCCGGCTCCCACGTCACGCCCCGCAGCCGTGATGCGCCCTGCGAGTGATCGTCGCGCCCGTGGGTAGATGGTCCATGTCGTCTGCGTTGCGGGAGGTGTGATGGTCAGGCGTAGAACCTTCCGTGACGCCGTGGTGCTGATTACGGGGGCGTCGAGTGGAATCGGCCGCGCGACCGCGTTGGCGTTCGCCGCCGAAGGGGCCAGGTTGGTACTCGCCTCGCGCAGCCAGGAAGCGCTCGCGGAGGTGGAACACGACTGCCGAGCACGAGGCGGGCAGGTGCTGGTAGTGCCGACCGACATCGCAGATCCCGCGGCCGTCGAGCGGTTGGCCCGGCTGGCGGCGCAGCGGTTCGGGCAGATAGACGTCTGGGTCGAAGCGGCGGCCGTCGGCATTGCCGGGCCGCTGGGCTCTGAATCCGTGGACGAGATTCGTCGGTTGGTCAACACCAACGTGTTCGGCACCACGCTGTGCGCCCGCGCTGCAATGGCGACATTCCAGGCGCAGGGCAACGGGGTCCTCGTGCTCGTCGGGTCGTTGCTGTCACTGTTTCCGAACCCGCTGGTCCCGCTCTACTCCATGACCAAGTTCGCCATCAGAGGGCTGGCGCTGAACCTTCAGCAGGCAGTCGCCCGTCATCCTCGGATACGGGTCTGTCTCGTGTTACCGGGGCCGGTCGACACACCCTTCTTCGAGCGGGCCGCCAACCACTCGGGCCGCCAACTACGGGCCATCCCGCCCGCGTCCGCACCGGAGCGTCTCGCTGCCAAGATCCTCGCGTGCGCCCGCCGCCCACGCAGGCAGGCAACAACGGGGTTGGTCGCACACCTGGCGCTGGCCGCCCACCGACTGGCACCACGTGCCACCGAGTCGTTGGTCGCCCGGTGGAGCGCGACGTTCGTGACCAGGCCGGCCACGGCCGCACCCGGGTCGGGATCGCTGTTCGATCCACCACCAACCGGGGCGGTGCACGGCGGATATCGCCGCAGCCGGGTCCGCCGTCGGCTCGGCGAGTGGCTGGGCGTCACGCAAGCACGCAGTAACCGGCCCACCCCAGGCTGACCGCCCGGCCCGCCGACACTCACCGTGCAGGAAGGGTCTTTCCGTCCGTCCCACCGGCACCGATACGCGACCGCCGACCAACCCCTTTCGGCTCAGTCGAGGGTGACCACCCAGCGAGCGCCCTCGCCCCGCGCCAGCCGGTCGAACGCCGCGGGCGCCTCGTCCAGCGGAATCGTGCCGCTGACCAGCAGGCGCAGATCGAGTGCACCGTCGGCCAGCTCGGCGGCCAGCACCGGCACCTCCCGGTCCGGGTCGGACGAGCCGTACACCGAGGAGCGCAGCGTACGGGCGGAGTGGAAGATGTCGAGCGCGCCGAGGCTGACCATGTCGTCCTTGGCGCCCATGCCGACGACGGTCACCGCTCCCCCGCGCCGGGTGAGCCGCCAGGCAGCGCGGATGGTGGCGGCGCGCCCGACACACTCGAAGGCGTGGTCGACGCCCCGGCCCTCGGTGCGCGCCCGTACCTCCTTGGAGAGCCGGTCGTCGGCGAGCAGGAAGTCGGTGGCGCCGGCGGCGAGGGCCAGGTCCCGCTTCGCCTCGGCGACGTCGACGGCGAGGATCGTCGTGGCGCCGGCCCGGCGGGCGGCGGTGAGCACGGCGAGCCCGACCCCACCGAGCCCGACGACGGCGACGGACTCGCCGGGCGCCACCCGGGCGGTGTTACGGACCGCGCCGACGCCGGTGAGCACCGCGCAGCCGAGCAGCGCCGCCTGTTCGGCGGGCAGCCCGGCGGGGATCGGAATGACGGCGCGCTCGGGTACCACCACCGCCTCGGCGAGCGCGCCCAGGCCGAGGGTCAGGTGCAGTGGGACGCCGTCGTCGGTCTCGCCGCGTGGCACGGTCGGGCTCGTGGTGGCGGCGCACAGCCACGGCTCGCCGCGCCGGCACCACCAGCAGGCCCGGCAGGCCGGCGCCCAGTTGAGCACCACCGGCGTGCCGACGGCCAGGTCCACGCCCGGCCCGGTCTCGGCCACCACTCCGGTCGCCTCGTGCCCGAGCACCAGCGGGAACCTCGCCGCGAGGGTGCCGTTGGCCATCGACAGGTCGGAGTGGCAGACCCCGGCGGCGCGGATCGTCACCCGCACCTCGCCGGGGCCGGGAGCGGGCAGGCGTACCCGCTCGATTCGCAGCTCGGCGCCGGACCCGCGCGCGACGAGCGCGCGGACGGTGACCGGCGCGGACGCCGGCTCGGTGCCGCCCGCCGGCGCGGCCACTGGCTCGGTGCCGCTCATCGCTGGATCGCCTTCAGCTCGCTGAACTCGGCGAGCCCGTGCACACCCAGCTCCCGACCCAGGCCGGACTGCTTGTAGCCGCCGAACGGGGCGAGGGGGTTGAACGGCGCACCGTTGATGTCGACGGCGCCGGTGCGCAGCCTCCGGGCCACCGCGAGGGCCGCGTCGGTGTCGGCGGACCACACCGCGCCGGCCAGCCCGTACTTCGAGTTGTTGGCGATGGTCACCGCCTCCTCGGTGTCGGCGAACGGAAGGACGGCGAGGACCGGGCCGAAGACCTCCTCCTGGGCGAGCGCGCTGTCGGGGTGCACGTCGGCGAAGACGGTCGGGGCGACGAAGTGACCCTGGGATGGCACCGCGGCGTCGGGACCACCGCAGACCAGCCGGGCGCCGTCGGCGAGGGCCCGGTCGACGTGACCACGGACCCGCTCGGCCTGGGCGGCGGAGACCAGCGGGCCGAGCCGGGTGGCCGGGTCGAACGGGTCGCCGAGGCGGTAGCCGGCCACCGCCGCGGCGACCAGGTCGAGCGCCTCGGCGTACCGGTCGCGGTGCACCAGCATCCGCGTCCACGCGGTGCAGGTCTGGCCGGAGTTGAGCAGGGTGTTGCCGACGCCGACCTTGACCGCGGTGGCCAGGTCGGCGTCGGGGAGGATCACGTTGGCGGACTTGCCGCCCAGCTCCAGCGCGACCCGGGCGATCCGGTCGGCGGCGAGCCGCATGATCCGGGCGCCGGTGGCGGTGGAGCCGGTGAACGAGACGAGGTCGACGTCGGGGTGCCCGACCAGGGCCTCGCCGACCACCGGGCCGGTGCCGGGGACGAGGTTGAGCACGCCCGGGGGCAGTCCGGCCTCGGTGACCGCGTCGAAGAGCAGGTACGCGGTCAGCGGAGTCAGCTCGCTGGGCTTGAGCACCACCGTGCAGCCGGCGGCCAGCGCGGGCGCCAGCTTCGCCAGCACCTGGTGCAGCGGGTAGTTCCACGGGGTGATGGCGCCGACGACGCCGATCGGCTCGCGCACGACGAGGGAGTTGCCGATCGTCTCCTCGATCGGCGGGCGGGCGGCGAGCGCGACGTGGTCACGCAGCACGGTCAGCGGTAGCCCCACGTGCACCCGGGTAGCGAGCTTGAGCGGGGCGCCCAGCTCCACGGCGATGGTGCGGGCGAGGTCGTCGGCGCGCGCGGCGAGCGCGGTGTGCAGCCGGTCGAGGTGAGCGGAACGCTCGGCGGGGGCGGCGGCCGACCAGCCGGGGAAGGCGGCGCGGGCCGCGGCCACGGCCCGGTCCACATCGGCCGGGGTGCCGGCCGGCACCTGCCCGATCAGCTCACCGGTGCTCGGGGTCTCCACGGCGAGCACGTCACCGGCGGTGGGCTCGGTCCACTGGCCGGCGATGTGCAGGTGGCGCCGGAGGCGCAGGGCGTCGGGCAGTAGCTGCGACGGCGCGGCGGCGAGGTCCATGTCGTCCCTTCGGGGGTGGGCGATGGGCGATGAAACTAGCGCTGGGAGTTTCGACGCTACCCGCTGGACCGGGCGGACTCCACCGGGTCGAGGGGGCCGACGGTGCGGGCGTACTCGGCGGCCAGGCCGTGCAGCAGGGCGTCCAGGCCGAGGGCGAACGCGCCCTCATCCACGCTTTGCTGGTGCTCGGCGAGCCGGTGCGCCTGGCGCAGGTGCGGGTAGTGCGCGGCGTACAGCTCGGGGTCCTCGACGAAGCCGCGCGCGAACGACCCGAGCGCCGACCCGGCCACGAAGTAACGCAGCGCGGCGCCGATGTGGGTGGCCCGGGCCGGCGGCCAACCTGCGCGCACGAGGCCGCCGTAGACCGCGTCGGCCATGGCCAGCGCGGCCGGTCGACGCCCCGGCCCCTGGGCCAGGTACGGCACGATGTTCGGGTGGGCGGTGAGCGCCCGCCGGTAGGACCAGGCCCAGTCGCGCAGGGCGGCGGCCCAGTCGCGGCTGGCGAAGCCGCTGGTGTCGACGGCGGCGGTGACCGTGTCGGCGACCGCGTCCAGGATCTCGTCCTTGGTGGCGAAGTGGTTGTAGAGCGAGGGACCGCGCACACCCAGCTCGGCGGCGAGCCGCCGGGTGGAGAACGCCGGCAGGCCCTCGGCGTCGATCACCGCGGTGGCGGTCTCGACGATGAGCTGCCGGGTGAGCCGGGGCTGGCGTGGTCGGGGCACTGCGCTCCTCGCGGGTCTCGACCGTGGGGTCTGGACGCGACAAAACTTACACCGCTAGTTTAAGGGTGACCGGCAGCACCGACGCCAGGAGGACCACCGTGGACTTTTCGCTGACCGACGAGGAGCGGGCGGTGCGGGACACCGTCCGGTCGTTCATCCGCCGCGAGGTGATGCCGCTGGAGGCGGAGGTGCTCCGCCGGGAGCGGGCGCACCAGCCCGGTCTGGACCACTCCGAGGTGCGCGAGCTGCAACTCAAGGCGCGCAAGTTCGGCTTCTGGGGTCTGGCCACCCCGGAGGAGTACGGCGGGATGGACCTGCCGGCCGTGCTCCAGTCGTTGATCTGGACCGAGCTGGGCCACACGTTCGTGCCGTTCCGCTTCGGCGGCGAGGCGGACAACATCCTGTTCCACGCCACCGAGGAGCAGAAGCGGGAGTTCCTCATCCCGACCATCGAGGGCGAGCGGCGCTCCTGCTTCGCGATCACCGAGCCGGGCGCCGGCTCGGACGCGGCGAACATCCGGCTGTCGGCCCGCCGCGACGGCGACGACTGGATCCTCGACGGCGAGAAGACGTTCATCACCGGTGGCAACGACGCCGACTTCGCCATCGTGGTGGCCGTGACCGACCGGGAGAAGGGCGCCCGCAACGGCGGCGCCACCGCGTTCCTGGTCGACCGGTCGATGGGTTGGCGCTCGGAGTTCATCCAGACCATGGGCGAGGGCGGGCCCGCGTCGCTGATCTTCGACAACGTACGCGTGCCGCACCGCAACATCCTCGGCGAGATCGGGCAGGGCTTCACCCTCGGCATGGAGTGGATCGGCAAGGGCCGCTACACCATCCCGTCGCACGCCATCGGCATCGCCGAGCGGGTCCTGCAGATGGCCATCGACCACGCCAACACCCGGGAGACGTTCGGCTCGAAGATCGGCACCAACCAGGCCATCCAGTGGATGATCGCCGACTCGGAGACCGAGCTGGAGGCGGCCCGCTGGCTCGTGTTGAAGTCGGCGTGGACGGTCGACCAGGGCATGGATCCCCGGCACGCCTCGTCGATGGGCAAGCTCTACGGCGCCGGCATGGTCAACCGGGTGGTCGACCGGGTGCTCCAGATCCACGGCGGCATGGGCTACACCCGTGAGCTGCCCGTCGAGCGCTGGTACCGGCAGGTCCGGCTCTACCGGATCTTCGAGGGCACCGACGAGATGCAGCGCCTGATCATCTCGCGGGACCTGCTGCGCGGGTACACGAAGATCGGCGGCCACCTGGCCTGAGACGCCGTGCCGGCGACTGCAACCCACCGGGGGCTTCACACGTGAAGCTGGCAAGCCACCCGCCCGGAAGGGGATGCACATGCTTGCACGGATCAAGGCCGTGGCGACGGCGCTGGCCGTCGCCACGGTCGGCACACTCGCCGTCTCGGCCGCACCGGCGACGGCCAACGTCAACCAGGGGTACGTGATGGGCTCCGGCACCTGGACCGACGACTGGGGGGACGAGGGCCCCATCTCCGCGTCGACGCGCTCGTACAACAACGTCGTCGCCATGTGGCAGACGATCCTGAAGGCCGACGGCTACCTCGCCGCCTCCGGCGTCGACTGCCGGTTCGGGCCGGCGACGACGGCCGCCACCAAGCGGTGGCAGCTGGACCGAGGTCTGGTCAGCGACGGCGTCGTCGGTCCCAAAACCTTCGCCAAGGCGGCCACCCGCCTCAGCCTCTACGAGAGCGAGGGATGGTTCTACTACGACGGGCTCGGCAGCAACTTCGCCTACTTCGGCCGGCGCGCGGACGGCAGGTGGGACATGCCCGCCGGGCTCGACCTGGAGTGGGGATTGCTCTCCTACACCTCCGCGAACCTGAGCGTCTGTTCCTGACCACCACGGCGATCGCGGGCCGGCCGTGACCCCGCAGGGCGCGGCCGGCCGGGCGGCTCACCGGCGCTTCGGTGGGCCGCCCGTTGGCGGGCTCAGCCGGCCAACGCCGTGAGGGCGGCGTCCACGTCGGCCTCGGTGGAGTAGACGTGGAACGAGGCCCGGACCCGCCCGGCGCGCACCGCCGCCCGGATGCCGGCCGCCGAAAGTCGCCGCTCCGCGTCGGGCACGTCGACGGTGACGATGGCGCTCTCCCCCGGCGGCCGGCCCAGCCCGGTCAGGAACCGGTTGGCCAGCGCCACGTTGTGCGCCTGGATCGCCGGCACGCCGATCTCGGCGACCAGTTCCAGGGCGGGCGCCGCGCCCACCCAGCTGAACCAGGCCGGTGAGATGTCGAACCGGCGGGCGTCGTCGGCCAGCCGCAGCGGCGGGCCGTAGTAGGAGGCGTGCGGGTCGCGGCCCGCGTACCAGCCGGCCGCGTCCGGACGCAGCTGGTCGCGCAACGACGGGGCCAGATAGGCGTACGCGCAGCCACGCGGGCCCATCACCCACTTGTAGCCGCTCACCACGACCACGTCGGCCAGGCTCCCGTCGAACGGCAGCCAGCCGCACGCCTGGCTCGCGTCCACCACGACCAGCGCGCCGTGTGCGCGGGCCGAGGCCACGATCTCGTCGTACGCCGCGACGGCGCCGTCGGCCGACTGCACCAGGCTGAACGCGACCAGGTCGGTGTCGGCGTCGATCGCGTCGACCAGCTCGTCGGCGGGCACGGTGCGCACCGTGACGCCCCGCTCGGCCTGCACCAGCCAGGGGAAGAGGTTCGAGGTGAACTCGATTTCGGGGACCACCACCGTCGACCCCGCCGGCAGCGCCGCCGCGACCGGCGCCAGCATCTGCGAGGCCGTGGCGCCGACCGCCACGTCCTCGCCCGGCACCCCGATCAGGCCGGCGAACGCGTTCCGCGCCCGGTTCACCGAGTCGCCCCAGCCCTCCCAGGACGTGCGACCGACCCGCCAGTCGGCCAGCGCCGCCTGCATGGCCGTCCAGGCCGGCTCGGGTGGCAAGCCGTAGGAGGCGGTGTTCAACCAACCGGGCTCCGGCTGCCAGAGCTTCTGTGCCTGCTCGATCTCCATGACTCCGACGCTAGGCCGGACGGTCGGGGATGGGCACGACCAATCGGCGACCGGCGGCCTGCCGCGCATGGACGAGTCACCTGCCGGCCGCGCGCGGGCGGGCTGGTCCCTGACGAGCGTGATGACTCAGAGGTATAAATATGACTCTCAGGTATACCGCTCACGAGCATCCTGCCGGCCGGGCCCGACACGATCGACACTGTCCGACACCACCGGCCCGCCCGAGCGACTCGTCACGACTTCCCGCCTCGACTGGACGCGTCACCACCCCCGGGCGGGCGGACCCGGGCGAGGCTGTCGGCGAGGCCGGCGAGCCACCGGTCGACCTCCACCAGATGCCGGATCGAGGACCGGGAGCCGACCTCGCCCAGCAACGGGCGGACGCGGTCGAGTTCGTCGACGCAGTTGGTGGGCACGGGCACCGGGCTCGACGACCGGCCGTGCGCGACCTCGTCGGCGAGGTCGTCGTACCCCGATCGCAGTTGACCTGCGGAGTCGCGCAGCAACGCCGCCGCCGCGGGCCAACCGGCGAGACAGCCGGGTGGGTTGCGTCGCAGCAGCGACTCGGCGGCGGGCACCGCGCGGTGCCCGGTGGCCAGGACGGCCTCCCAGTCCACGCCCCGGCTCGGCGGATCGGGCCGCTCCGAGTGGTACTGGCAGTAGGACGAGTCGACCAGGGTCGTGCTCCTGCGGACCCGGTCGAGCGCACGATCGGGTGGGGGGCCGCCGAGCACCGCCTGGACGGTCTGCTCCACCACGTCCGCGCAGGCCGCGAGGTAGCGGGCGGCGTTGCGCCGCAGGTCACGGCTCGCGCCGTGCGGCCACATCGCCACTCCGGCGAGCACACCGATCACGGCGCCGAGCACGACGTCGATCAGGCGGGCCGCGGCGAGTCGCCATCCTTCGGGGGCGAGCTGGGCGAAGACGAACGTCAGCAGCACCGTGAACAACGCCTGCTGCCAGACCGGCCCCAGGAGGCGACCGACGCCGAAGGCCAGCATCAGCGTGAACGGCAACGCGACGGCGTAGACGATCGGCTCCTGAATGACGAGCATCAGCCCACCGCTGACGACGGCGCCGACGATCGTGCCCAGCACGGCGGGCCGCAGCTCCGTGCGGGTGTTCGCCGCCGAGGTGCGCAGGACGGTGAGGGTCGCCAGGAGCACCCAGAAGCCGTGGGTGAGCTGCAACAGCCCGGCGGCCACCCGGGCGACGGCCAGCGCCACAGCCAGCCGCAGCGAGCTGTGCAGGTGGGCGGAGCGGGGCGCCAGGTGGGCGCGGAACTGCCGCCAGTACAGCGTCCATGGGCCGTGCCGCGCGTACTCGAACAGCCCCGAGTAGGCATCCTCGCCGTCGAGCCGCGACCCGTTGGCCACCCGGGTACCGACGGCGAGGACACGCACCTGGGCGGCGAGGGCCAGCGCGGTCGCGTCCCGGCACAACCGGGGCACGTCCGGCGCGGCGCGGCCGTCGCCCTCTCCAACGGGGTAGGCCGCCTCGGCCCGCCCGACCGCGACGTCCAGGCCGCCGAGGTCGACCGGCGGCCCATCCGGCGACAGGCTCCGGCCGGCGGCACGGGTCGTGTCGGCGCACGAGCGCAGCAACCGCACCGCCGCTAGGTCCGGGATCGGCTCCGGCGGCGCGTCCGCCGCCAACCGGTCCGCCTCGGCGAGCACCTCCCGCAACGCCGCCGCGCAGATTCGCAACGCGCGGTCCTGAGCGCCCGCCGCGGTGGGCGCCCACGCCGGAGGATTGCGGCTCAAGGCGAGCGCGGCCACCGCGTCGTACGCGCGCTCCCGCCGCGTGTCCCGACCACCGGTCGGGTGGGTCAGCGCGTCCGCCGTGTCGTCGAGGAACGTCCCGACGCCGTCCGCCGCCTCGGCGAGTCGCTGCCGGTAGGTGACCGGCACCGGATCGGGCCAGAGGACCACCTCGGCCACGGCGAGCAGGACGACGGCGAGCGTGACCCCACCCAGGCGCTCCGGCAGGGTGTCCGGCTCGTACGGCGGGAAGGACGCCAGGATGTAGAAGAGCTGGAACGCGCTGGCCAGCCCCACCAGGCGCGAGTTGGCGACACCGGCGAACGCCACGACGAACCCGATGACCAGCATTCCGCCGGCCGCCGCCCAGGTGCTCCACGCCAGCAGGGTGCCCGCGGCGATCAGCGCCCAGACGGCCGGCAGCGACGTGACGAGGATCCGCGCCCGCTGGGGCGCCGGACCGGGCAGCTGCGCGAACGACCCGGCGGCGACGACGCCGAACAGGCCGTACGTGGCGAGCATCGGACTGTCCGCGCCGTAGCGGCAGGCGTAGAAGACAGCGGAGGCGACGAGGGTCAGCCGTGCCGCACGCCGCAGGACGACATCCCCAGGGTCACGGCCGCGAAGCCGGCCCAGGAGGCTGGTTCCGAGCACGCCTGCTCCCCCGGGTCCGTCGCAGCACCCTCCCCGGTCCACCATTCTTCACCGAGAGGTCCGGTGGCGGCGGGTTTCGCGACGAACAGCCCGCGGTCACCAAACGGTAGCGTTCGGCAACCAACTGTCGAGGGCGTCGGGTATGACAGGAACGTACTCGGCGATCATTACCTGCCCAATTTTGCTATGAATATCGAATGGATTCGAGTTCTCCGGAGACCTGGGACGCGTGGGTCCCGGTCCGCCCGGAGCCCTCGCCGGGCAGCCGGACCAGGCCGGTCCTGGGGGTGAGCGTCCTGTGCCTGCTGGCAATGCTGACCGCCTGTACGTCCCCACGCGATTCGCGCCAACCGCCCGGGCCGCCTGTCGGAGGCGCCGCGACGCGTGACAACAGTGCCGAGCCACCGTGCACGCCGTCGGTGGAGGCGATGCCGGAACTACCGCCGGGTTATCGATTAGTGGGAGAAGACGTAGCCGTGCCGGACCGGGCGATGCTGTCGGTCGCGGAATCCGGAGAGGCCGATCCAGCGGCTCGGCTATTCGCCAAATGGGGGCTCGTCATCCGCGCCGGCGCGGTCGTCGACCTTCAGGTGGCACAGGGATGGGAAGACGACGCGCGGATCGGGTGGGGTGCGCCCACCACGCCCGCGGCGACCGCCCAGGTGCACGCCTGCGCGCCGAACGATGGACGAGCCAAGTGGATGGCCTTCGTCGGTGGCACGTGGGTCGCGAATTCGACCTGCCTACCGCTCATCGTCCGGTCGAGTGGGGGGCAGGACCGCGTCAACCTCGGTATCGGTCGCCCCTGCGACGAGACCAACACGCCGTAGCCCCAGGCAGCCTGACGCCATCGGCGAACGCCAGGGCGGCAACGACCACGACGCTCCAGAGCCGTGGTGCGCACTCTGGCAGGATGCTCCGGTGCGCTTCACCCCTCACCTCGTGACGTCCTTCCGGATGCCGTCGAACGCCCCTCGCGTACCCGATATGGCCAGCACCGCCGACACGCCCGCCGTCCAGCGCTGGCCGCACCGCCGGCTCGTCGTGATCCGCCGGGACGACGAGCTGTCGGCATACGACCTCGACCGGCTCCTCGCCGGTGACGACACCCCCGCCGCGCGGTTCCCGGCGCCATGGCCACGTCGGGCAGGCGGGGTGGATGCCGTGAGCCCCACTCTCGATCTGGCGGTCTTCAGCGGCCAGCACGCGCTGCACGCGGTCGACCGGACCGGCGCGCTGCGCTGGAGTGTGCGGCACGCGTGCTGGGGCTCCTCCTGCACGTCGCTGCACGAGTCCTACGAGGAGTACGCGGACACCGACGAGCACCGCTACCCCGATCAGGGCTCGTGCTCGATCAGCGCGGACGGCTCGACGGTGTGGGCGCACGTACGCACCCCTCTGCCCGACGACGCGGAGCCGGAGTACGACGAGGAGTGGCTCGTGATCGACGCCACCGACGGTCGCGTCCTGGGACGGGCCTCGACCGGCACCGCAGCCGCCGGCTCCCACCACGTTCCCCACCCCGACCCCGGTCAGATGGGCATCAGCATCGGCGAAGGCCAGGACGGTGTCCCGCTGCGGTGGGGCCGGTGGGACGGCGCCCAACTCACCGTCACCTCGATCGGGGACGACGACCGTTCCCTCATCGACGTCAGCCCGTCCGGAAAACTGTTGCTCACGGTCGCCCACCATCAGGGAGACCTGGCGATTCATCGGCTTCCCGACGGGACGGTGCTGCACGAGGTCGCCGCCGACCAGCTTCAGCCACACCGGCAGCCGCCGTCGGATACGGCGGAGGAGCCCTACTGGGACTACCTGTGCGGCTTCGTCGACGAGCACACGGTGATCGCGAGCGCCGACGAGAACGACGAGGAGTATGGTCGCCCGCGGCATTGGCTCATTGACGCGTCGCAGGGTGACGTGCTCGGTCAGGTCGAGTACCCGATGCCCATTTCGGAGAGCCCGATGGCGCTCGGCGACGGCACCTGGCTCACCTGCGGAGAGGACCCGTTCCAGCTCCTGCTGTGGAGTCTTCCCCCGGTGGAACGTGTCTCGTCTACCGTGACCAACCCCTCAGCCGTGCTGGAGTGACCGCTTCGGTGTGAACCTTCTTGGGGCGGGTCAGCTCCGTCGACTGCTCGTCCTACATCGGCTCATTATCGACTCACTGCGCTGGCCTCGATCGGTAGCCCACGTCGGTGGTGAACCCGGGGTCCCGCTGCCGTTGAGCCGGCGGGACCCCGGGGCGTCTCTGCGACGAGGTCAGGCCGGTACGCCGACCGGCGCCGCTTTCTCGTCTTCGGAACGCTGCGCCGACTCGTCCTCGTCGTCGTGCTCGTCGAGCATGGTCGCCTCGTCGAACGGGTCGTCGCCGCGCAGCACTCCAACCGCCCGGTCGCGGTCGAACTCCCCGGTCCACGTCCCCACCAGCACGGTCGCCACCGCGTTGCCGGCGAAGTTCGTGAGCGCCCGGGCCTCCGACATGAAGCGGTCGATGCCCACGATCAGCCCGACCCCGTCGACCAGGTCGGGGCGGTGCGACTGAAGCCCCCCGGCCAGCGTGGCCAGCCCGGCGCCGGTGACCCCAGCGGCACCCTTGGACGCGATGATCATGAAGAGCAGCAGCGACACCTGCTCGCCGATCGACAGCGGCTTGCCCAGCGCGTCGGCGATGAACAGCGACGCCATCGTCAGGTAGATCGCCGTGCCGTCCAGGTTGAACGAGTACCCCGTGGGCACCGTGATGCCGACGACCGGCTTGCTCACCCCGAAGTGCTCCATCTTGGCGATCAGGCGCGGCAGCGCCGACTCCGACGAGGAGGTCGACAGGATCAGCAGGAACTCCCGTCCGAGGTACCGCAGCAGCGAGAAGATCGAGATCCGGGCGATGAACCAGAGCAGCGCTCCGAGGATCACCAGCACGAAGATCAGGCAGGTCGCGTAGAAGCCGACCATGATCTGCGCGAGGCTCTTGAGCGCGTCCACGCCGGTCGCGCCGACCACGGCGGCCATGGCCCCGAACGCGCCGATCGGCGCCAGCCACATGATCATGGCGAGCACCTTGAAGACCACCCGCTGGATGACGCCGATGGCGCTCAGCACGGGCTCGCCGCGCCGGCCCATGGCCTGTACGGCGAAGCCGACCAGGAGCGCGACCAGCAGCGTCTGGAGCACCTCCCCCTCGGTGAGCGCGGAGAGCAGCGTGGTCGGGATGATCCCGAGCAGGAAGTCCGCCGTACCGCCGGCTTCGTCGCCCGCGGCGGCCTTGCCCGCGCCGGCGAGGTCCTGACCCAGGTCCAGCCCGGAACCGGGGTGGATGAGGTTGCCGACGACCAGGCCGATGGCGAGCGCGACGGTCGACATGGTCAGGAAGTAGCCGAGGGCCAGGCCGCCGACCTTGCCGACCTTGGCGGCCTGCCGGACGGAGCCGACGCCCAGCACGATGGTGCAGAAGATGACCGGGCTGATCATCATCTTGATCAGGTTGACGAAACCGGTGCCGATCGGCTTGAGTTCCTTGCCGAAATCGGGGGCGACCAGCCCGACCACGATGCCGGCCAGCACGGCGACGATGACGGCCAGGTAGAGGTAACGGGTACGGTCCCGGCGGGCCGGCGGCGCCGGTGTGGTGGTGGATGCGGTGGAGTCCATGTCGACAATGTGAAGCGCGTCTCACCCGTTGACAGCCTTGCGGTCATTCTGTTCACCGCGAAAGCCACAACGACCGGCACGACGAGGAGGTGGTGGAGGTGGCCCGGCGCCAGTGGAGCATCGCGGGGCAGCTGTTCGCCCTCCAGGCGGTGGTGGTGACGCTGCTGGTGCTGGCCGGCGCGGCGGGCGCCTTCTGGTTGGCCCGCAGCGACGCCCGGCAGGCGGCACAGGAGGAGGTGCTCGCGGTGGCGCAGACCGTGGCCCGCTCCCCCGACGTCCGCGCGGCCCTCGCGACCGCCGACCCGGCCAGCATCCTCCAGCCGTACGCCGAATCGACCCGGCTGGCCACGGGCACCGACTTCGTGGTGGTGATGGCCCTCGATCGCACCCGCTTCTCGCACCCGACCCGGGAGCTGATCGGCGAGCCGTTCGTCGGGGAGATCGGGCCGGCGCTCGCCGGCCAACCGTTCACCGTCACCAACGTCGGCACGCTCGGCGAGTCGGTGCGCGCGGTCGTTCCGGTGTACGACGACCAGCGCCGGATCGTCGGCCTGGTCTCGGTGGGCATCACCACCTCGGCGATCAACCGCAAGCTGCTCGGCCAGCTGCCGGTGCTGCTGGGCTTCGCCGCGCCGGCGCTCGCCCTCGCGGCGACCGGCTCCTGGCTGCTGAGCCGCCGGCTGCGACGACAGACGCACGGCCTCGGGCCGGCGCAGATGACCCGGATGTACGAGTACTACGACGCGGTCCTGCACTCGGTGCGTGAGGGCCTCGTCGTGCTGACCACCGACCGCCGGGTGGCGCTGATCAACGACGAGGGCCGCCGGCTGCTGGGGCTCGACGCGGACGCGCCGGTGATCGACCAACCGGTGGCCGGCATCGACCTGCCGCCGGCGGTGGCGGAGCTGCTCGGCTCCGGGCGGGACGCCCTCGACGAGCCGGTCCTGGCCGGTGACCGGGTGCTGGTGGCCAACCAGCGGATCACCCGCTTCGAGGGCGCCGTGCTCGGCACGGTGCTGACCCTGCGCGACCAGACCGAGCTGCGCAGCCTGGCCAGCGAACTGGACTCCGTACGGGCGCTGACCGAGGCGTTGCAGGCGCAGACCCACGAGTCGGCCAACCGGCTGCACACCGTGCTGACCCTGGTGGAGCTGGGCCGCCCCGACGAGGCGGTCCGGCTCGGCACCCGGGACCTCGCGCTGGCTCAGCAGCTGACCGACCGGGTGGTCGGCGCGGTGACCGAGCCGGCGCTGGCCGCACTGCTGCTCGGCAAGTCGGCGCAGGCCAGCGAGCGCGGGGTGGACCTGGTGATCGAACCGGACTGCCGGCTCGACGACAGCCCGCTGCCGACCAACGACCTGCTCACCGTGGTCGGCAACCTGATCGACAACGCCCTCGAAGCGGTGGCCGGTACGCCGGCGCCCCGCCGCGTGCGGGTCTTCGTCGGCGCGGTCGACGACGAACTGGTGGTCCGGGTCGCCGACAGCGGCCCCGGGCTGGCTCCGGACCGGGTGCAGGACGCGTTCCGGCGCGGCTGGTCCACCAAGAGCAACGGCCGGGGGCTCGGCCTGGCCCTGATCGGGCAGGTGATCCACCGGCACGGCGGCCGGTCCGAGGTGGGCCGCTCCGACGACGGTGGCAGCCTGTTCACCGTCCGGTTGCCGGTCGTCCGGGCGCGCCGATGACCGACATCCGCGTGCTGGTCGTCGAGGACGAGCCGCTGTTGGCGGAGGCGCACAGCGCGTACGCCGAACGGGTTCCCGGTTTTGTGGTGGTCGGGGTGGCGCACACCGCGCGGGCGGCAATGGCGGCGCTGCGCGCCAACGACGGCGGCGACGTGGACCTCGTACTCCTTGATTTTCGGCTGCCCGACCTGCACGGCCTGGACGTCTGCCGGGCGCTGCGCGCGGCCGGCAGCAGCGTCGACGTGCTCGCGGTGACCTCGGCGCGGGACCTGGCGGTGGTGCGCACCGCGGTCTCCCTCGGCGTGACCCACTACCTGCTCAAGCCGTTCACGTTCGCCGCGTTCCGCGACAAGCTGGAGCGGTACGCCGACTACCGCGCCCAGGCGCTCGCCGACGGTGAGGTGGCCGCCCAGCACGAGGTGGACCAGATGTTCGCCACCCTGCGCGGCACCGCCGGGCACAGCCTGCCCAAGGGGCTCGACGCGCAGACCCTCGATCGGGTACGCGCCGCGCTGACAGACGGGACCGGCGCGCAGGCGGGGCTCTCCGCGACCGAGGTGAGCGCGGCGACCGGCATCTCCCGGGTGACCGCCCGCCGCTACCTGGAATACCTGGTGACCGTCGACCGGGCAGCCCGCACCCCCCGCTACGGCACCCCCGGCCGCCCCGAGGTCGAGTACCGGCCCAGGTAGGCGAGCGTTAGTTCCGCGCGATCACCCACCCGCAACCCCTTGGCGCTGGTGGCCAGGGTCAGTTGACGAGGTCCGTGGGGACTTCCAGGTCCGCACCCGCAGACGCATAGAGATCTGCTACTGCATTGAGATCGTCGCTGGCGCAGACGGCAGCGACCGTGTCCATGAGCGCGTCGTAGTCGGCCCCGGTCTCGCCCCGGTAGGACGCGTCCATTCGCCCCCACTCATCCCACGGAAGCATCTCCAGCTTGTTCAAGGCGGCGAGATCCCGAATCGCATTGCCTCGGATCTCCCCAGGCCCCCAGTTCTCGGTCCCGTACACGCCGAAATGCGCAGCGTCGATATGGCCAGCCCGGAAGGCAGCCCACGCCTCACCGCCGGTCAGGAAGTCTCCGGCCGCTAGGTCTTCCGGTCTCGCAACGATGGAATCGTTCACGATCTCGGGATCGATTCGCACCCAGCGACCGTCGGCATCGTGCCAGTATTCGGTGATCCAGTGGTCCACACCTCGCCCAGGCTGGAAGTACGTCGCGAAGCCACAGCGGGCACGGGCTGGGATCTCGCGATGACGCAACAGGGCACAGCTCAGCACGGCGAAGTGACGGCAGGTGCCGATCACTCGCCGTTCGGGCTCCCGCGCCACAGTCAACGGGGCCGGGTCCAGGGACAGTAGGGCGTCGATGAGCCTGGCGGCGGGTCGAAGTTGATTCTCGGAAAACCGCTCGGCCGGCAGGCACAGGTCCTTCGCGGCGCTCGGCTGGATCACCAGGTTTGGCACCAGTCGACAGATATCGACAGGGTCACTCGGAAGGTGTGCGAGTGCGGACGGGCGAACCCGGGCAAGTGTCGTCAGTTGGCCACCCGTGACGTAATTGATCGCCGTCGCCATGGCCGCCATCGTAGACACCGAGTCCGACACCGCCGTGCGACTGCCACTCCGCGCGCTTGCGGGCAAGGAGATGGGCAGCGCCGTCACGATGCCGAGCAGGGGTCAGGCGATCTGACGGAGGTCGTCGCCGTAGTCGAAAATGATCCTCATGCGAGCCCCGAGCGCCCGCGCATAGCGGCTCAGCGTTGCGACTTCGTTGGCCTCCAGATCACCGTTCTCGATCTGGCTGACTCGACCGGGCGTGACACCCATCAGCTCGGCCACCTGCCGCTGGGTCAGGCCAAGCCGCTTCCGCTCCTCGGCAAGGTGGAACGCGCTGATCCACGCCTCGGTGCGAGCACGTTCTGCGTCGAGCGCTTCATCGTCCCCGTCGTGCAGCTCAGCCCGGATGTCGTTCCAGTCATGGAAGTCGCTCATCAGCCCTCCCTCCTCTTCCTCTCAACAGCAATCCAGCCCTCGTACGCAATCTCGGCGACCGGAATCGCCTTCTCGTACCATCCATTCCAATCTCTTGCCTTGTTGCCTGCTACCAGCAGCACGGCCTGGGACCAGGGATCGAAGACGAACAGCACCCTAACGGCGACGTCCCTTCCAGATCGTGGTCGGAGTTCCTTGAGGTTGCTGATGCTCGAACCTCTGAGGGTGTCGACCAGTGGCGCCCCAGGCCCGGGCCGGTCTCCGCCAGCATGTCGATCGCTACGTTGACCGATCGGTACGTCACCGGGTCAGCCTGGCGAAGAGAGCGCAACCAATCACGGACATCCGTTGTCGTCCTGATCGCCCAGCGACGTGGCGGGTCATGAGACATAGGAGAACTATAGCTCCGCCTATACCCGACGTCCTCGTCCCGTTGTCGTTGGGCGCGCCTCCTCCACTCCGGGGCAGCCCGGGAACCCGGTGGCGGGATGAAGATCCGTTGTTAGACTGGGCCCGCTGGGTTAGCGGTACGACCAGGGAGACCAGACATGGCGGGTGACGACGACATCTCCGGGTGAGACCGGATGTGTTCGGCCATCGGTTCGGCAGCTGCCGTGGCCATGACGTCGTTCCACTGGTCCCGTTTGTCGTCGGGCGCGCTCGAACGCGCCCAGCCCACTCACTGAGGTCACTCGCATGTCTGACGCTTTCATCGTCTGCTCGAACCTGTCCTTCTCCTGGCCGGACGACACCCCGGTCTTCTCGGAGCTGTCCTTCACCGTTCCCGGCGGTCGCACCGGCCTGGTCGCCCCCAACGGCGCCGGCAAGAGCACCCTGCTGCGGCTGATCGCCGGCGAGCTGCGGCCCAGCGGCGGCAGCGTCACCGTCGACGGCCTGCTCGGTTACCTCCCGCAGACCCTGCCGCTGGCCGGCGACCTGACCGTGGCCGAGGTGCTCGGCGTCGCCCAGCCGATCGCGGCCCTGCACGCCATCGAGGCCGGCGACGCCAGCGAGGAACACTTCGCCACGATCGGCGACGACTGGGACATCGAGGAGCGCACCCGCGCCGAGATGGATCGGCTCGGCCTGGGTGACGTGTCGCTCGACCGCCGCCTGCACACGCTCAGCGGCGGCCAGGTGATCTCCCTCGGCCTGGCGGCGCAACTGCTCCGACGCCCGGACGTGCTCCTGCTCGACGAGCCGACCAACAACCTGGACCTGGAGGCCCGGCACAAGCTCTACGACGTCCTCACGGACTGGTCCGGGTGCCTGCTGCTGGTCAGCCACGACCGGGAGCTGCTGGACCGGATGGACCGCATCGCCGAGCTGGAACGCGGCGAGATCCACTGGTACGGGGGCAACTTCACCGCGTACACCGAGGCGGTGCAGGCAGCGCGGGAGGTGGCCGAGAGCAACCTGCGCAACGCCGAGCAGGAGGTCAAGCGGGAGAAGCGCGAAATGCAGCAGGCCCGGGAGCGCGCCGACCGGCGGGCCAGCAACGCGTCCAAGAACCTGAAGAACGCCGGCCTGGCCCGGATCGTGGCCGGCGGCCTCAAGCGCAGCGCGCAGGAGTCGGCTGGCAGGGCTCAGGAGACACACTCCAACCGGCTCGGCCAGGCCAAGTCCCGACTCGACGAGGCCGGCCGGGCGCTCCGCGAGGAAGACAAGATCACCGTCGACCTGCCGGACACCACCGTCCCGGGCGGGCGGACGGTCTTCTCCGGTCACGGCATGCGGGCCCGCTTCGACGACCGGGAGCTGTTCGCCGGCGACGGCGCCGACCTGGTGATCCGGGGGCCGGAACGGATCGCGCTCACCGGAGCGAACGGCGTCGGCAAGTCGACCCTGCTGCGCCTGGTCAACGGTGACCTCGAACCGGCCGGCGGCGAGCTGAAGCGTGGCGACGGGCGGATCGCGTACCTGTCGCAGCGGCTGGACCTGCTGGACCTCGACCGTACGGTGGCGGAGAACTTCGCCGCGTACGCGCCGAGCCTGCCCGACGCCAAGCGGATGAACCTGCTCGCCCGGTTCCTGTTCCGGGGCTCGCGCGTGAACCTGCCCGTCGGGGTGCTCTCCGGCGGCGAACGGCTGCGCGCCACCCTGGCCTGCGTGCTCTGCGCCGAACCGGCACCGCAACTGCTGCTGCTCGACGAGCCGACCAACAACCTGGACCTGGTCAGCGTCGGGCAGCTGGAGAGCGCGCTGAGCGCGTACCAGGGAGCGTTCGTGGTGGTCAGCCACGACGAGCGGTTCCTCGCCGAGATCGGCGTGCAGCGCTGGCTGCGGCTGGCCGACGGTCAGCTGCGGGAGATCGCGGCCCCCGACCGGGGCTGAGCCCGGCGGCGTCCCGCGGCCCGGTCAGCTCACGTTGGCCGGGCCGAGGACGCTCTTCAGGTCACCCATCAGCGCGGTGGTGGCCGCCACCCGGAACGGGCCCAACCGCAGGGTGGTGGTCCGGCCGCCGTTGAGCAGCTTGACGTGCACCTCGGTGTCGCCGGGGTGCAGCACCAGGGTCTCCTTGAGCCGCTCCACCAGCGGCGGCGTGCACCGGTGCACCGGGATGGTCAGGGTGACCGGCTTGGCGCTGGCGCTGGTGCTGACGTCCGGCATGGACATGTCCATCGCCATGATCCGGGGGGTGTCGTCGCGGCGGTCCACCCGACCCTTGACCACCACGATGGCGTCCTCGGCGATGTACTGCCCGATCACCTCGTAGGTGTTGGGGAAGAACAGCGTCTCCACCCCACCGGCCAGGTCCTCCAGGGTGGCCGACGCCCAGGCACGGCCCTGCTTGGTGACCCGGCGCTGCACCCCGGAGAGGATGCCGGCGAGGGTGACCACCGCCCCGTCGGGGACCGCGCCGTCCTCCGCGAGGGAGGCGATGGTGGTGTCGGCCGCCGCGCCGAGGATGTGCTCCAGGCCGAACAGCGGGTGGTCGGAGACGTACAGGCCGAGCATCTCGCGCTCGAAGGCCAGCTTGTCCCGCTTCTCCCACTCGCTGTCGCCGATGGTCGGCATCACCGTCGTGCTGCCGGTGTCGGCGTCACCGAAGCCCGCGCCGAAGAGGTCGTACTGGCCGACCGCCTCCTTGCGCTTGACGTCGGCGTACGCGTCGATGGCGTCGGCGTGCACCGTGAGCAGGCCCTTGCGCGGGTGCCCGAGCGAGTCGAAGGCACCCGCCTTGATCAGCGATTCGATCGTCTTCTTGTTGCAGACCACCGCGTCCACCTTGGACAGGAAGTCGTAGAAGTCGGTGTAGTCGCCCTTCTCCGCGCGGCACCGCATGATCGAGGCGACCACGTTCGCGCCGACGTTGCGCACCGCGGCCAGGCCGAAGCGGATGTCCGTGCCGACCGGGGTGAACGGCCCGGCCGAGGTGTTCACGTCCGGCGGCAGCACCTGGATGCGCATCCGGCGACACTCGGACAGGTAGAGGGCCATCTTGTCCTTGTCGTCACCGACGCTGGTCAGCAGCCCCGCCATGTACTCGGCCGGGTAGTGCGCCTTGAGGTACGCGGTCCAGTAGGAGACCAGGCCGTACGCGGCGGAGTGCGCCTTGTTGAAGGCGTACCCGGCGAACGGCACCAGGACGTCCCAGACCGCCTGGATCGCCTCGTCGGAGTAGCCGCGCTCGCGGCAGCCGTCCCGGAACGGGATGAACTCCTTGTCGAGGATCTCCTTCTTCTTCTTGCCCATCGCCCGGCGCAGCAGGTCCGCCTGACCGAGGGTGTAACCGGCGAGGATCTGCGCCGCGCGCTGCACCTGCTCCTGGTAGACGATCAGGCCGTGGGTGGGCGCCAGGATCTCCCGCAGCGGCTCCTCCAGCTCCGGATGGATCGGGGTGATCTCCTGGAGGCCGTTCTTGCGCAGCGCGTAGTTGGTGTGCGAGTCGACGCCCATCGGGCCGGGCCGGTACAGCGCCAGGACGGCGGAGATGTCCTCGAAGTTGTCCGGCTTCATCAACCGCAGCAGCGACCGCATCGGGCCGCCGTCGAGCTGGAACACGCCGAGCGTGTCACCGCGGGCCAGCAGCTCGTACGCGGCTTTGTCGTCCAGTGGCAGGGCCAGCAGGTCGAGCTTCTTGCCGTGGTTGAGCTCGATGTTCTTGACCGCGTCGTCGATGATCGTCAGGTTGCGCAGGCCGAGGAAGTCCATCTTCAGCAGCCCGAGCGACTCGCACGTCGGGTAGTCGAACTGCGTGATGATCGCCCCGTCGGCGTCGCGGCGCATCAACGGGATGTGCTCGATGATCGGCTCGGCGGACATGATGACGCCGGCGGCGTGCACACCGGTCTGCCGGATCAGCCCCTCGATGCCCTTGGCGGTGTCGATCACCTTGCGGACGTCCGGGTCCGAGTCGTACAGGCCGCGGATCTCGCCGGCCTCGGCGTAGCGGGGGTGCTTGTTGTCGAAGATGCCGGTGAGCGGGATGTCCTTGCCCATCACGGCCGGCGGCATCGCCTTGGTGATCCGGTCGCCGACCGCGTACGGGAAACCGAGCACCCGGGCCGAGTCCTTGATCGCGGCCTTCGCCTTGATCGTGCCGAAGGTCGCGATCTGGGCGACCTTGTCCTCGCCCCACTTGTCGGTGACGTACTTGATCACCTCACCGCGCCGACGCTCGTCGAAGTCGATGTCGACATCCGGCATCGAGACCCGCTCGGGGTTGAGGAACCGCTCGAAGATCAGGCCGTGCTGGATCGGGTCCAGGTCGGTGATGCCCAGCGCGTACGCGACGAGCGAGCCGGCGGCCGAACCACGGCCCGGACCCACCGCGATGCCCTGGTTCTTCGCCCACTGGATGAAGTCGGCGACCACGAGGAAGTACGACGGGAAGCCCATCTGGTTGATGACGCCCAGCTCGTACTCGGCCTGGACGACGTGCCCCTCCGGGATCCCGTTCGGGTAGCGGCGGCCCAGGCCGGCGAAGGTCTCCTTGCGGAACCAGGACTCCTCGGTCTCCCCCTCCGGAACCGGGAAGCGCGGCATCAGGTTGTGGAACTCGAACATGCCGGTCGGGTCGACCTTCTCGGCGACCAGCAGGGTGTTGCGGCAGCCCTCCTGCCAGAGCTCCGACGAGTCCACCGCGCGCATCTGGTCGGCGCTCTTGATGAAGTAGCCGCCGCCCTCGAAGCGGAACCGGTTCGGGTCGTCGATGTTGCTGCCGGTCTGCACGCAGAGCAGCACGTCGTGCGCGGTGGCCTGCGCCTCGTGGGTGTAGTGCGAGTCGTTGGTGACCACCGGCGGGATGTCGAGCTTGCGGGCGATCTCGGTGAGCCCGTCGCGGACCCGGCTCTCGATGGAGAGGCCGTGATCCATGATCTCCAGGAAGTAGTTGTCCTTGCCGAAGATGTCCTGGTAGCTGGCGGCGACCTTGAGCGCCTCGTCGAACTGGCCGAGCCGCAGCCGGGTCTGCACCGCGCCGGAGGGGCAGCCGGTGGTGGCCATGATCCCCTCGGCGTGCTCGGCGATCAGCTCCATGTCCATCCGGGGCCACTTGACGTAGTGCCCCTCCATGGACGCGCGCGAGTTGAGGGTGAACAGGTTCTTCAGGCCCTGCGCGTTCTTCGCCCACATGGTCTTGTGGGTGATCGCGCCGTTACCGGAGATGTCGTCGCTCTTCTGCTCCGGCCGACCCCACTTGACCCGCGCCTTGTGGTAGCGCGACTCGGGCGCAACGTACGCCTCGACGCCCAGGATCGGGGTGATCCCCGCGGCCATCGCCTGGTTGTAGAAGTCGTTCGCGCCGTGCATGTTGCCGTGGTCGGTGATCGCCACCGCCGGCATGCCCAGCCGCTGGGCCTCGGCGAACAGGTCCTTGAGTCGGGCCGCTCCGTCGAGCATCGAGTACTCGGTGTGCACGTGCAGATGCGCGAACGAATCGGCCATGCGTGGCGCCCCCCGGCGATGTGGATCTTGTTGGTCGGAGCCGACCGGGACCTACCCTACCGAGGTGATCTCGGCGGCTCCACCGTCCGCGCCGAGGGTGGCCCTCGTCTCCTCAACGCCCGCGAATGAGCCTAGGCTCTTCAGGATGGCGAGGTACTACGACGTACACCCGGAAAACCCGCAGCCCCGGATCATCGGCCAGGTCGCCGACCTGATCCGCGGAGGTGGGCTGGTCGCCTACCCGACGGATTCCTGCTACGCGCTCGGCATCCAGCTGGGCAACCGGGACGGGCTGGACCGGATCCGCGAGATCCGCCACCTCGACGATCGGCACCACTTCACGCTGGTCTGCCGGGACTTCGCGCAGCTCGGCCAGTTCGTCCAGATCAGCAACTCGGTCTTTCGCCTCGTGAAGGCGTCCACCCCGGGCAGCTACACCTTCATCCTGCCGGCCACCCGGGAGGTGCCGCGCCGGATGTTGCACCCGAAGAAGCGCACGGTCGGTGTCCGCGTACCCCGGCACATCGTCACCCAGGCGCTCCTGGCCGAGCTGGGCGAGCCGCTGGTGTCGAGCACCCTGGTCCTGCCCGGCGACGACGAGCCGATGACCCAGGGCTGGGAGATCAAGGAACGGCTCGACCACCAGCTCGACGCGGTGGTCGACGCGGGCGACTGCGGCAAGGAGCCGACGACGGTGGTCGACCTGTCCGGGTCCGAGCCGGAGATCCTGCGCCGGGGCGCCGGGGACCCGTCCCGCTTCGAGTAGCAGCGGGCGGTCCGAGTCGGCTGCCGGACTCGGTCGGGCCGACCGGCGACATCGGGCCGTACGCTCGGAAAACGGCACCGCCGAGCATTGGACACCCCGGCATGCCTCTCGACGACGACATCGACGCCCTGGCCCGGTCCGCCGCGCACGGCGACACGGCGGCGTTGGACGCCCTGCTGGTCGCGGTGCGCCCCGAGGTGCTCCGACTGTGCGCCCGGTTCCTGCCCAACCGGGAGGACGCCGAGGAAGCCTGCCAGGACACGCTGCTGGCCGTGGCCCGCGGCGTCAGCGGGTTCGAGGGTCGCTCCTCGTTCCGCACCTGGCTGCACCGGCTGAGCGCCAACCGGGCCCGGTCGACGTACCGCACACTGCGCCGCCGCTGGCGTCTGGAGGCCGGCGGTGTGCCGCTGCCCGACCGGGCCGACCCGCGGCGGACCAGCGTCGTCGCCGGCACACGCCTGGACCTGCTCGACGCGCTCGACGCGGTGCGACCCGACCTCGCCGAGGTGGTGACGTTGCGCGACGTCCTCGGGCTGAGCTACCCGGAGATCGCCACGTTGCTGGAGGTGCCGGAGGGCACGGTGAAGTCCCGGCTGCACCTCGCCCGGCGGGAGGTCCGGCAACGGCTCGGCGGCGATCCGAGCTGAGCGCCCCCGGACGGCGAACGGCATCGGCGGCGACGGCGACCAACGGGGTGAACGGACCGCCGAGGAAGGAGCCCGCCATGCGCCCCTCTCCCCTCCGCCGACTCACCACGACCACGGCCGCCGCGCTCACCCTGACCGTCGCGGTCGGCTGCGGCGGCGAGCCGGTCTCGCCGTTGCCCGTCCAGCCGCCCGGCGCATCCGGCCCGACGGCGACGCCCGGCTCGACGGCGACCGCGAGTGCGACGCCCACAGCGGCACCCACCGGCAGCGTGTCGCCGTCCCGGGTGCCGCCGACCACCGGGCGTCCGGCCCCGGCACCGCCCGCACCGACCAGGACCCGGGGTACTCCGCCCCGGCCGGCCCCCTCGTCGACGGGACCGACCACGGCCTGCCAGGGAGCGGTCCGGTACGACCTGCCGCTGGCCGAGACCGAACTTGAGCTGCTGCGGTCGCTCTGCTTCGCCACCGGAGCGGTGCTGCGGATCCAGGGCATCGGGCCCGGTCTGGTCACCGTGGACCGCCCCGAGTTGGTCTCCCAGCAGTACGAGGCCGGGGTGGTGGACATCCGGTTCGTCCGCCCCGGCACCGTCGCCGTCCGGATCCCGCAGGAGGACCGGGCGCACACCATCACGGTGGTGGTCCGCTAGCCCGCCGGTGGGCGGTCGAGGCCGGCGTCAGGGTGCCACCGCCTCCGGGGCGGATCCGCGCCGCGCGCGGAGCAGTTCGCCGGCCGCCACCCCCAGCAGCACCAGGGCGGCGGCGACGCCCAGCGCCAGACCGGGCAGCTGCGCCGCGAAGGGCGCCAGGACGATCGTGACAGCGACGCCGACGACGTGCGACAGCGGCACCCGCCCGTAGACCTCGTGCTCCAGGACCGTCCGACCGAAGAGGAAGAGCCCGGCGCCGCCCAGGATGAGCGCGGTCATGGGGCCGCCGGGCCGCTCCCCCGGCTGCGCGATGATCCGTTCGACGCCGGCGGCCGTGCCCACCACCCCGGCCACCATCAACCAGTGGGCGTACGGATTGGTCTGCACCAGCCGGGTTCGGTGCGGTGACGCCTCGATGGCCGCGCGGAGGGTCGCGCCCGCTCCCTGGGCGTAGCTCCACCAGAGCACCACCGCTGTCAGGAACGCGGTGCCGAAGGCGCCGATCCGACCGGGGGTGAAGGGTTGGTGGCTCAGGCTGAGGACGCTGACCAGGATGAGTTCGCCCAGAGTGAGGATGTAGATCTGCTGGTACCGCTCGGCGAGGTGCTCCGGGGCCACCTGGTACCGCGGCAGGGGCGCCCGACCGGGGATGGGGAAGCGGAACCCGAACGCGAGGTAGTCCACGGCCAGCGCGGCGAACCACACGACGAGCCGCCACTCCGGGTCGGTCAGGAGGCCGCCGACCACCCAGAGGGTCCCCGAGCCGAGGTTCCAGACCAGGGCGCGCAGGGAGCGCTCCTGCCCCTGCCGGCCGCGCAGGGACCGGATGAGCACCAGCCCCCGGCCCAGATTTATCGCGGCCCAGGTTCCACCGAAGATCAGTCCGTGGTCACGGAACGCCGTCGGCAGCGCGGCGGACATCAGCATGACGCCGAACATGATGCCCAGGATCAGGTAGGGGATCGGGCGCTTCCGCGGACTGTAGGTGTCGGTGATCAACGTCGTGGTCACCCACACGGCCCACAGCGTCGACAGGGCGAGCAACGCCTGGCCGATGCCGGTCCAGGTCTGCTCGTCCGCCATCTTCTGCGACGTCAGGGTCAGGCTGGCGATGAAAGCGAGGTCGAAGAACAGCTCCAGCAGATCCGCACGCTGCGGCCCGTCCGCCCTGCGGGTCAGCGGCTGAGGCGGGCCGTCCGTCATCGGCATCCGCTCGGACTCCCGCCGAGCCTGCGACGGGCGGGCGGCGGCGCCGCCACGGCCTGACTGCGCTTCTCGGCCACGGTGACAGCTTCACACCCGAGGGACCGCCGTCGGGCGCGTTCGCCCGCACCGCGACCTGCCGCTATCGCACCCGCACGCCGGCGAGCAGGGTGTCGACGAAGTCGGGCCCAGCATCGGCGGGGGGCACGATCTGCACGTACACCAGGGCGGCGCGGCCGCGATGCAGCCCGGCCGACTCGACGATCCGCGGCCGGCCCCGGTCGCAGCGGTACGTCATCACGGTCCACTCGACGCCCGCCTGCCGGCTGGTGCGGGCCGGAGCGGACGTGCAGTCCGCGTGGGCGCGCTCGGCCAGGAACCCGGCCGGCGTGGTACGCGCGGCCGTGGCGGCGGAGAGACCGACGAACGCGCCGGGCAACCGGGGGTCGGCCGCCCAGCGGCGGGGCTGCGGCGACAGCACCAGCGCCGGCTCCGGGTCGCCGTCCGCACCGTACTGACCGGCCCAGGTCGCCCCGGTGGCGGACCAGCCGGCCGGCAACGCCACGGTCAGTGGACCGCTGGTGTACGTCGGTGCGGCCGGCCGCCCTGCGCCACCGGGCTCGGCGCCCGCCCCACCCACCGCGACGACGGCCACGACGGCCGCCCCTAGCAGCCGCAACCGGCACCGGCGGCGGACCGCTGGTCGGGTTGACGGGGGCTGTGGCGCGGAACCGGCCGCCCGGGCCAGCGCGGCGTGCACGGCCGCCGCGTCCGCATAGCGGTCAGCCGGGTGGTACGCGGTGGCCCGGGCGAGCACCGGCGCGACCGCCGACGGGACGCCCTCGCGCAGCCGGATCGCGGCGGCGTGGCGGGGCGGGTCAGGGCCGGCGGAGGCGGCGCCCGGCGGATCGGCGGCGAGCAGCCGGGTCCCGAGCCGGCCGAGCCCGTACACGTCGGCGCGGGTGTCGATCACCGCACCCGGGTCGTCCTGCTCCGGCGCCATGTAACCCGGGGTGCCCGCGCGGGCGGTCAGCCCGGAGGCGGCGGCGAGGGCCTTGGCCAGGCCGAGGTCGGCGATGAGCACCCGTTCGGCGTCGGGGCCGTCCGCGTCGGCGGAGCGGAACAGGATGTTGCCCGGGGTGAGGTCGCGGTGCACGACGCCGTGCCGGTGCAGCACGGCGACGCCGGCGCAGATCTCGCCGAGCAGCCGCAGCGCCGCCGGCCCGGGGATCGGCCCAGCGGCCAGGCGGTCCCGCAGGCTCCCCCGGTCCGCCCAGGCCAGCACCGCGTACGGCCGGCCGTCGGGCAGCTCGCCGACGGTGTGCACCCGGACCAGCCGCTCGTGCTCCAACCGGCGCAGCAGCCGGAATTCGTCCCCGAAGCGTTCGCGGACCCGCAGGTCGTGGCTCCAGTTCTCGGCCAGCACCTTGATCGCCACGTGCGCGTCGAGCGCCCGGTCGTAGCCCAGCCAGACCGTCGCGAACGAGCCGACGCCCAGCAGCCGCTCGATGGCGTAGGGCCCGATCCGCTGCGGAGCCGTCACCCGCGTCACCCCCGGCCAGCCCCGTCGGTCGGCGTCCCAGTTCACAGTAGACCGGCCCACCGACGCGGCGGCAGGCCCGAGCGCGGGTGCGTCAGCGACACGTCCGCTCGGGTCCGAAACCCGACGAACCGCGGGCGCTGTCGCGGTGACTAACAGAGCAGGAGACCAACCACCCCAGGGAGCAGACATGAACCGACCCTCGATCCTCATCACCACGGTGGCGCTGGCGCTCGGGGCGCTCGTCCCGGCGACCGCCGCCGCCCCGGCCGCGGCGGCGTCCTCGACCGGCGACACCAGGGCCGGCGCGGCGCACCCCGGGTCGCTCGCCGCCTCGCCCGCCGTCGAGCCGGGCGGCGGGCACCGCCACCCCCGGGTGCTCAGCGTCAGCGGTGCCGGTGTGTACCGGATCGGTGCCAGCCTGACGGCACTCACCGCGGCCGGGCGCATCGACTGGACCGCGGCGGGCTGCGACGGCGTCGTGCACGCCGGCGCGACCGGGCCCTGGGCCGGCGTGATCCTGCTGGCCTTCCGCGACGGACGTCTGGTGGAGGTCGGTACGGCCACCGCACCGCCCCGGTCCCCCGCGGGCGCGGCGGTCGGCATGTCCTTCGCGGAGCTGGAGGCGATCTACGGCCGGCGAGGCTCGCTGATCCGTAACGACGCGGGGGACGCCGAGGCGTACCTGGTGCGCGTCGGGTCGCGGGTGGAGTTGTTCACCGGGCACCCGATCCGACCCGGCGTGGGCTACTTCCAGGTCGGGCCGGCCACCTTCGTCGAGCGGAACTTCCGGCAGGGCACGTCCTGCTGATCCCGGTCCAGGTGGGGGCGTCCGGCGGCGGCCGGGCGCCCCCTTTCGTCGTGCCGCACCGACGGGGGACGAGCAGACACGATGTTATCGAGCTGGACAATACTGTGTGGCACACAGTATGGTGTGACACATGGTTAGCGAGGACGTTCTACGGACGCACCTGCAGGAGTTGCGTCGAGGCAGCGTCGTGGTGGCCAGCCTGGTCGCGCTGCGCCGACCGGACTACGGCTACGCACTGCTGCAACGGCTCACCGACCACGGCTTCCCGGTGGACGCCAACACGCTCTACCCGCTGCTGCGCCGGCTGGAGGACCAGGGCCTGCTGACCAGCGAGTGGAACACCGAGGAGAGCCGGCCGCGCAAGTTCTACCGGACCAGCGACGAGGGCGAGTCGATGCTGGGCCGGCTGCTCGACGACCTCGCCGCCGTGCAGACCTCCATCACCGGGCTGATCCAAGGAGTGGACCGATGAACACCCTGACCGACCGCTACCTCGCTGCCACCCTGCGCTCGGTGCCGACCCCGCGCCGCGACGAGATCGCCGACGAGCTGCGCGCCTCGATCGAGGACATGATCGAGGACCGCACCGGCGCCGGCCAGGACACCACCACCGCCGAGCGGGAGGTGCTCACCGAGCTGGGCAACCCGGACCTCCTGGCCGCCCGGTACGCCGACCGCCGGTTGCAGCTCATCGGCCCGACGTACTACCTGGTCTGGCTGCGGCTGCTGAAACTGCTGCTCAGCTTCATCCCGGCGCTCGTCGGCACGGTGGTGACAGTCGTCCAGGTCGCCGAAGGCAAGGGCTTCGGGGCCATCGGGACGGGCGTCGTCACCGCCATGCAGGTGGCCGTGCAGATCGCCTTCTGGCTCACCCTGGTCTTCGCCCTCATCGAGCGCTCCCAGCCGACCATGGACCTGCCCGGCTGGACCGTCGACCAGCTGCCCGACGTCCCCGTGCACAAGGACGTCTCCCTCGCCGACACCATCGCGTCGGTGGCCATGCTGGTGCTGACCATCGGCTACCTGCCGTTCCAGCACTACCAGTCCTGGGTGCACGCCACCGACGGCGACAACATCCCGATCCTCGACCCGGCCCTGTGGTCGTTCTGGCTGCCGGCGCTGATCGGTGTACTGGCCGCCACCGCGATCTTCGAGATCGTCAAGTACCGGATCGGGCGCTGGAACTGGGCCCTGTTCGGGACCAAGGCGCTGCTCAACCTGGCGTTCACGGTGCCGGTGCTGTGGTTGGCGCTCTCTGACCGGCTGCTCAACCCGAGCCTGGGCGAGCGCCTGAGCTGGCTGGCGGAGGCGGACAACCGGAACACCCTGGGCGCTTTCATCGCGGTGGGTGTGGCCGTGGTCCTGATCTGGGACCTCATCGACACCGCCCTCAAGACCCGCCGCCAGACGGCGTGACCAACAGCCGACCAGGCGGCCCGGCGCGCACCTCGCGCCGGGCCGCCGCCCGTCCGCCGCACCAGGCCGTACGGCTGGGCGAATGGACGTGGCGGCCGGCGTGGCCGGCGTGGCATGGTTCCCGGATGACCGTGGCACAGCGTGACGAATGGCGCCGCCCGGGCCCGACATCGGAGCAGCGCCGAATCGATCTCTGGCTCGGGCTGGGGGTGACCCTGCTGGCGCTGGTCAGCCTCACCCTGGCCCGCAGCACCGGGGCGTTCCTGCTGGGCCCGCCGCCGTCCGGGCAGGAGCAACTGTTCTGGACCGTCGCGGTGACCCTGCCGCTGATCTGGCGGCGGCGCTGGCCGGCCGCGACCCTGCTGATCGTCTCGGTGGCGTTCATCGCCGCGCAGGCACGCTCGGCCCCGGAGACCCAGTTCTCCGCCTGGGCTCTGTTCTGCGCCCTCTACACCGTCGGCGCCTGGGGACAGGACCACCAGCTGGCCCGCCGGCTGCGGATCGGCGTGATCGCCACGATGTTCGCCTGGCTGGGGATCTACTACGCGGTGACGATCGACCACATCCCGCCCGACGCCTTCGCCGACGCGGTCGGGCCGGTGCCACCGGTGCTCGCCGCGATGGTCACCGGCGTACTGGTCAATGTGCTGGTCTTCGGGTTCGCGTACTTCTTCGGCGAGACTGCCTGGGTGGCGGCGCGGCGCGAGCACGAGCTGCGCGCCCAGGCCGAGGACCTGCGCCGCTCGCAGGAGGAGTCCCGGGAGCGGGCGGTGCTCGGCGAACGGGTCCGGATCGCCCGGGAGCTGCACGACGTGGTCGCCCACCACGTGTCGGTGATGGGGGTGCAGGCGTCCGCCTGCCGCCGGGTGTTCGACCGCGATCCCGGCAAGGCCCGCACGGCGCTGACCGCCATCGAGCAGAGCGCCCGCACCGCCGTGGACGAGCTGCGCCGAATGCTCGGCGTGCTGCGGACCTCTGCCCGCGCCGACGTCGAGCCGCCGGCGGCCGGCGGCGTCGAACGAATAGGCGAGCTGGTCGAGCGGGCCCGGGCCGCGGGACTGACGGCCACCCTCGGGGTGTACGGCGCCCAGGTTGCGCTGCCCGAATCGGTCTCCCAGGCGGCCTACCGGGTGACGCAGGAAGCGGTGACGAACACGCTGAAGCACGCCGGGGCGGACCTGCTGGACGTGCGGGTCCGGTACCTGGCCCGGGAGGTGGAGGTCGACGTGACCGACGACGGACGGGCGGGCGGCACGGCCAACGCCGTCGTTGGGCTGGGTCTGATCGGGATGCGCGAACGGGTCACCGCGCACGACGGCGACCTGGAGGCCGGGCCGCGTGCCGGCGGTGGTTGGCGGGTACGCGCCCGCTTCCCGCTGGCGGCGTCGGCGGACCCGCCGGTCGGCGCACAGCGGGAGGCGAGCGACGGGCACCCGCTGGCGGCTGGCGCGGAGCGCTCGGCATGAGCACGGCACCGGCCCATGAGGCACCCGACGCCGGCCGGCCGGTCCGGGTGCTGCTCGCCGACGACCAACACCTCGTCCGCACCGGCTTCCGGGTCATCCTTGAGGTGGAGGACGACATCCAGGTCGTCGGTGAGGCCGCCGACGGCGAGCGAGCCGTCACGATGACCCGGGCCACCCGGCCCGACGTCGTACTCATGGACGTGGAGATGCCCGGGATGGACGGGCTGGAGGCCACCCGGCAGATCACCGCCGCCGGGCCGGGCACGCCGGCGGTGCTGATCCTCACCACCTTCGACCGCGACGACTACCTGTTCGCCGCGCTGCGGGCCGGGGCCAGCGGCTTCCTGCTCAAGAACGGCACGCCGGAGGAACTGATCGAGGCGATCCGGGTGCTGGCCCGGGGCGACGGTCTGCTCGCCCCGGAAATCACCCGCCGAGTGATCTCGACCTTCGCACGCCCCGGCGACCCGGCGGGCGACGCCCACCGCGGACCCGACGCCGACGCCGCGTTGGCTGAGCTGACGCCGCGTGAACGGGAGGTGCTGGTGCTGCTCGCGTCCGGATCGAGCAACGCGGAGATCGCCGTGACCATCCACCTGGGCGAGGCGACGGTGAAGACGCACGTGAGCCGGGTGCTGGCCAAACTCGGCCTGCGCGACCGGGTGCAGGCGGTGGTGTTCGCGTACGAGAACGGGGTGGTCCGACCCGGCGGGTGACGGGCCTCCGTCGCGCGACGGACCCGCCGGCTCAGCCGCCGGGCTGACGGCGGGACGCCGTATTCGATCTAGCGTGGGGGCGTGACCAGAACGCTCCGCATCGACGGCGTCGACCGCAGCTTCGGCGACCGGCAGGTGCTCAAGAACGTGTCCTTCGAGGTGGCCGCCGGCCGGATGACCGGCTTCGTGGGCGCCAACGGCGCCGGCAAGACCACCACCATGCGGATCATCCTGGGTGTGCTCGCCCCCGACGCCGGCGAGGTGAGCTGGGGTGGCACGAAGCTGACCCGGCAGGACCGCCGGCGCTTCGGTTACATGCCGGAGGAGCGAGGCCTCTACCCCAAGATGACCACCCGGGAGCAGGTGACCTACCTGGGCCGTCTGCACGGCCTGGACGCCGCCGCGGCACGCCGTGCCACGGACACGCTGCTGGAACGGGTCGGGCTCGGTGCGCGCGGCGACGACCTGCTGGAGACGCTGTCGCTGGGCAACCAGCAGCGCGCCCAGATCGCGGCCGCGCTGGTGCACGACCCCGAGGTGCTGGTGCTCGACGAGCCGTTCTCCGGCCTCGATCCGTTGGCCGTCGACACCGTCGTCACCGTGCTGCGGGAACGGGCCTCGGCCGGAGCGCCGGTGCTCTTCTCCAGCCACCAGCTCGACGTGGTGGAGCGCCTCTGCGACGACCTGGTGATCATCGGCGACGGGGTGATCCGGGCCGCCGGCAGCCGGCGGCAACTGCGCGACTCGTACACCGTGCCCCGCTACGAGTTGGTGGTGGCGAACGACGCCGGCTGGGTGCGCGACCACCCCGGGGTGACCCTGGTCGAGCTGGACGGCGCACGAGTGGTCTTCGACCTGCCAGCCGGCGCCGACGAACAGCCCGTGCTGCAGGCGGCCCTCGCCCGCGGCCCGGTCCGCGCCTTCCGCCCGGTCAGCCCCTCGCTCACCGAGATCTTCCGAGAGGTCACCCAGTGAACGTCACCCAGGCCACCCGGCTGGTCGCCGAACGCGAGATCCGGGTCAAGCTGCGCGACCGCACCTTCCTGTTCGGCACGCTCTTCTTCCTGCTGATCGCCGCCGCGGGCACCATCCTGCCGCCGCTGCTCTCCGGCGGGCCGGAGAGCGTCGCGGTCACCCAGGAGGCCGCCGGCCCGCTGCGCGACGCCGGCCTGGAGGTCCGCGTGGTGGCCGACGACCGCGCCGCCGAACAGGCCGTCCGCGACGGCGACGTGGACGCCGCAGTGGTCTCCGGTCCGAAGGTGCTCGCCATGGACGAGGCCCCGGACGACGTGGTCCGGGCGTTGAGCAGCGCGCCGCCGGTGCAGCTGCTCGACCCCGACGCGGTCGACCCGGTGGTGGCGTTCCTGGTGCCGTTCGTCTTCGCGTTCGTCTTCTTCATCACCTCGCAGACCTTCGGCCTGCAGATCGCACAGAGCGTCACCGAGGAGAAGCAGACCCGCATCGTGGAGATCCTGGTCGCCGCCGTGCCGGTCCGGGCGCTGCTGGCCGGCAAGGTGGTGGCCGGCGGCATCCTGGCATTCGCGCAGATCGCGCTGATCGCTGTGGTGGCCGTGATCGGCATGCAGATCGGCGACAGCGGCGATCTGCTCAGCCTGCTCGCCCCGGCGATCGGCTGGTTCGTGCCGTTCTTCCTGCTCGGCTTCGTGCTGCTGGCCGCGATGTGGGCGGCGGCCGGCGCCCTGGTCAACCGGCAGGAGGACATCGCCGGTGTGTCGACGCCGGTGCAGCTCGCCGTCATGCTGCCGTTCTTCGCGGTGATCTTCCTCAACGACAACGCGGCCGCCATGCGGCTGCTGTCCTACCTGCCGTTCTCGTCGCCCACGGCGATGCCTCTGCGGCTGTTCACCGGGGACGCCGCCGGCTGGGAACCGTTCGTCTCGCTGGCCATCCTGCTGGTCACCGCCGGCGCCTTCGTGGTCGCCGGGGCGCGGATCTACGAGGGGTCGCTGCTGCGGACCAACGGGCGGACCTCGATGCGCGCCGCCTGGCGGGAGCGGGAGACCATCGGCTGACCGTGAACGGCCCGCGCGGGTGCCGTCCGTCCTCAGTGGGCGGGCGGCACCTCGTCCCAGCCGGCGGGCAACCGGGGCGCCGACCAGGAGGGGTCGGGCCGCCACGCCGCCCAGGCCGGGTCCCACCAGCGCTGCCCCGCGTCGAGCAGGGCGGCGATCCGGTCACCCTCGCCCCGGATGGCGTCCGCCATACCCGGGTAGCGCCCCTCGACGAGGCGCTGCGCGAACATCTCCACGTCCTTCCAGACGTACCGGTCGGCGTCCGCACCCCACCACAGGTCCAGTTCGTGGTCCAGGGTGTCCACCCCGATCGGGGTACGCCGCAGGGGATCCTGAAGGTTGAAGTACCAGCCGGCGAAGTCGCGCTCCGGCCCCGTCCAGAACACGTCGACCGAGTGCGCCTCGCCCGGGCGGTGCAGCATCAGCTTGCCGTGCCCCCGCCAGGCGCCATGCCCGGTGGCTTCCCACGGGTGTCGCCCGCACGGGAACACGCCGGTCTCCGGGAAGCCGAACTCGGCCCCCGGCGGGAGGTAGAGGGCGAGCAGGTCGGGCGAGTCCTCGACGCAGATCGTCGGGCAGCCGAACCAGACCTCACCGAGCAGGACCTCACGTCGGACGACCACGTCGCCCGGCGCGAACCGGTGTGCCGTCTCCCCCACGGTGCACTCCCTCGCTCCGGGTCGGCCCGGCGGCCTGACCGTGAAGGGGCGACTCCCGCCGGACGATCAACCGCCCGGCGGGAGCCAGCGCCGGTCCTGCCGCGTCAGGCGTCGACCGCGGCCATCACGTCGTCGCTGACGTCGAAGTTCGCGTAGACGTTCTGCACGTCGTCGCAGTCCTCCAGGACGTCGATCAGCTTGAAGATCTTGCGAGCGCCCTCCTCGTCCAGCGGGATGTTCATGCTGGGGATGAGGGAGGACTCGGCCGACTCGTACTCGATGCCGGCGTCCTGGAGAGCGGTGCGGACCGCGATCAGGTCGGTCGGCTCGGAGACCACCTCGTACGCCTCGCCGAGGTCGTTGACCTCTTCGGCGCCGGCGTCGAGGACGGCCATCATCACGTCGTCCTCGCTGGTGCTCTCCTTGGGGACGATCACCACGCCCTTGCGGGAGAACATGTACGACACCGAGCCGGCGTCGGCGAGCGAGCCGCCGTTGCGGGTCAGCGCGGTGCGCACCTCGGTCGCCGCCCGGTTGCGGTTGTCGGTGAGGCACTCGATCAGCATCGCCACGCCGTTCGGGCCGTACCCCTCGTACATGATCGTCTGCCAGTCGGCGCCGCCGGCTTCCAGGCCGGAGCCGCGCTTGACCGCGCGGTCGATGTTGTCGTTCGGCACCGAGCTCTTCTTGGCCTTCTGGATGGCGTCGTAGAGCGTCGGGTTACCGGAGGGGTCGCCGCCGCCGGTCCGGGCGGCCACCTCGACGTTCTTGATCAGCTTGGCGAACATCTTGCCGCGCTTGGCGTCGATGACGGCCTTCTTGTGCTTGGTCGTCGCCCACTTTGAGTGGCCGGACATCTCGTACCTCCGTCTGTCATTCCACGCCTGCGTCGACTGCCGCACCGATTCCGCGCCGCGTCGGCGATCCGGCGGCCGGTCGGCTCCGCGGGAGATGCCGCGCCGGGCGACGGCCCTGCCGAACCGCGGCAATCTTACCGAGGTCACACCCGGGCGTGTCACACCCGGCACCCGCTCGGGGCGCCGTCGGCGCGCCCGGGGCACCCAGAAGACAACGACCGGAGGCCGGAGAACATGCCCCGCTGGCCGGACAGACGCCTCAGGCGGCCCGGACCAGCTCCACGAAGTACGCGTGCAGGCGAAGGTCACCGGTCAGCTCGGGGTGGAACGAGGTGGCCAGCAGGTTGCCCTGCCGGACCGCCACGATCCGGTCGGCGGCCGGGCCACCGGTCACCTTCCCGATCACCTCGACGCCGCCGCCGACCCGCTCGACCCACGGGGCACGGATGAACACCGCGTGGAACGGCTCACCCGGAATCCCGCTGATCTCCACGGGCGCCTCGAACGAGTCGACCTGTCGGCCGAACGCGTTGCGCCGCACCGTCATGTCAATACCCGCGAAGCCACGCTGGTCGGGGCGGCCGTCCAGGACCTCGGTGGCCAGCATGATCATGCCGGCGCAGGACCCGTAGACCGGCATGCCGTCGGCGATCCGCTTGTCGATCGGGTCGCGCATCTCGAAGATGTCGGCGAGCTTGCTGATCGTGGTGGACTCGCCCCCGGGAATGACCAGCCCGTCGACCGCGTCCAGCTCCGCCGGGCGGCGCACCGGGCGGGCGTCCGCGCCCGCCGCGGCCAGGGCCGTGACATGTTCGCGGACGTCTCCCTGGAGCGCGAGCACACCGATCGTCGGCCCGCTCGCGTTCACCGGCCCGCCCTTCGATCGCAGGACCGGCTCACTCCTCGCGCTCACCAGCCGCGCTCGGCCAGGCGGTGCGGCTGCGGGATCTCGTCGACGTTGATGCCGACCATCGCCTCGCCGAGACCGCGGGAGACCTTGGCCAGCACGTCCGGGTCGTCGTGGAAGGTGGTGGCCTTGACGATCGCGGCGGCCCGCTGGGCCGGGTTGCCGGCCTTGAAGATGCCGGAGCCGACGAACACGCCCTCCGCGCCGAGCTGCATCATCATCGCGGCGTCGGCCGGGGTGGCGATCCCGCCGGCGGTGAACAGCACCACCGGCAGCTTGCCGCTCTCGGCGACCTCCTTGACCAGCTCGTACGGGGCCTGAAGCTCCTTGGCCGCGACGTACAGCTCGTCGGCCGGCAGCGAGGCGAGCCGGCGGATCTCCTGGCGGATCTTGCGCATGTGGGTGGTGGCGTTGGAGACGTCACCAGTGCCGGCCTCGCCCTTGGAGCGGATCATGGCCGCGCCCTCGGTGATCCGCCGCAGCGCCTCGCCCAGGTTGGTCGCGCCGCAGACGAAGGGGACCGTGAACGCCCACTTGTCGATGTGGTTGGCGTAGTCGGCCGGGGTGAGCACCTCGGACTCGTCGACGTAGTCCACGCCGAGCGACTGGAGGATCTGCGCCTCCACGAAGTGGCCGATGCGGGCCTTGGCCATCACCGGGATGGACACCGCCTCGATGATCCCGTCGATCATGTCGGGGTCGCTCATCCGCGACACCCCGCCCTGCGCGCGGATGTCGGCGGGCACGCGCTCCAGCGCCATCACCGCGACCGCACCGGCGTCCTCAGCGATCTTGGCCTGCTCGGCGTTGACCACATCCATGATCACGCCACCCTTGAGCATCTCGGCCATGCCACGCTTGACGCGGGCGGTGCCGACGACGGGGGTGGTACCGGCGTTCGGGGCGGTGGTTTCGGACACGGGTCATCGCTCCTTGGACGTGCTCCGGGGGTGGTGGCAGCGAAAATGCTACGCCCGGGCCAACGCCGCACCGACAGCCAATCAGACCCCCGGTGGCCTGCGATGTGGCCCCCGTCACCGACCGTCGGAGTGGGCCGGGCGACGACGTCCGGTCAGTTCGCGGGCACGTCCGCGGGCACCGTCAGGGTCGGGTCGTCGATGTCGAAGTACCGCGGCCACTCCCGGCCCCGCCCCATCCGCAACAACCGCACCAGCGGTCGGCTGCGCGCCGAGCGGGCGTCGCGAACGAGGTCGGTGTGCACCTGCCGGGACAGCGCGAGCCGGCGACTCGCGGCGATGACGGCCCCGCAGTCCGGATCGGTCGGGTCCAGCTGCACGCCGCGCAGCTGCCGGGTCAGATCGTTCTCCGCCGCCTCCCGCTCGTCCGGAGGAGCGTCCAGGGCGATCCGGGCCGCCGCGTACAGCTCGACGCCGAAACGCCGCTCGGCCAGCACGGCGGCGGCCGCCGCCCGGCGCAGCAGGTGGGCGTCGAGGGCCCGCGCCGCCAGCTCCGCGCGGCCCTGCAACCTCTCGACCCGACCGGCGGTCCAGATGAGGTACGCCGCGACCAGCCCCACGACCAGGCTCGCGGCCACCACCCACCACATGTGCGGCATCGTAGTGCTGCTCCGTTTCCGTCCGTCCGGGCACGGCCACGCCGGTCACCCGGTCAGCGCCCGCACCATCCGTCACACCGGCTCAGCCCAGCCCCACCCATTCCTGGTCGATGACCCGCCCGTCGGTTGCCTCGATCGCCGCTGCGTATACCTCCAGAACACGGCGGGCAACCACCGGCCAGTCGAAATTCGCCACCACCTGATCGCCGCAGGCGCTCAGCTCGGCCCGCCCGGCCGGATCGTCCAGCAGGTCGGCCAGCGCGTCGCGCAGCCCCGCCGGGTCACCGGTGGGAAAGAGCCGACCGGCCCGCCCGCCGTCGAGCACCCGCCGGAACGCGTCCAGGTCGCTCGCCACCACCGTGGTGCCCGCGGCCAGCGCCTCGGTGAGGATCATGCCGAACGACTCGCCGCCGGTGTTCGGCGCCACGTAGAGGTGCACACTGCGCAGCATCCGCGCCTTGTCCTGCTCGGAGACCAGGCCGAGGAAGGTCACCCGCTCGCGCAGCGCGGCCGGGAACCGGTCGTACAGGTCGTCGCGGTCGCCCGGGCCGGCGACCAGCAGCCGCAGCTCGGGGCGGGTGGCGGCCAGCTCCACGAAGGCGTCCCGCAGCACCGGGAACCCCTTGCGCGCCTCGGTGAACCGGCCCAGGAAGCCCAGGGTGCCGCCCGTACCCGGGGTGCACTCCCCCGGCCAGCCGGGCAACGGCTCGGCGTCGGCGAACTTGGCCACCGCCACCCCGTTGGGGATCTCCACGGCGCCGCCGTCCATGTGCTCGACCTGCACCTTGCGGGCCAGGGCGCTGACCGCGATCCGGGCGGTGATCCGCTCCAGCACGATCTGGAGCACACCCTGCGCGGCGGCCAGCACCCGGGAACGGGTCATCGCGGTGTGGAAGGTGGCCACCACCGGCCCGCGGGCGGACAGCACCGCCAGCAGCGACAGGCTCAGCGTGAGCGGCTCGTGCACGTGCAGGACGTCGAAGTCGCCGTTGGTGATCCAGCGCCGGACCCGGGCGGTGGAGACCGGGCCGAACGCGATCCGGGCCACCGAACCGTTGTACGGCAGCGGCACGGCCCGGCCGGCGGAGACCACGTACGCCGGCAGCGGAGAGTCCTCGTCAGCCGGGGCGAGCACGCTGACCTCGTGGCCGAGCGCGATCAGCGCCTCGGCGAGGTCCATCACGTGGTTCTGCACCCCGCCCGGGACGTCGAAGGAGTACGGGCACACGATGCCGATCCGCATGCGTCAGCGCCCCTCGTCCGAGACCGTGGGGCTCCGCCTCACCGTGCACCCACCCCCTCAGGCCTGACCGGCGGCCGGCGAGGGCAGCGCCGCGCCCGTCCCCCGCTGGTCCAGCCACATCCGCTGCAACATGTGCCAGTCTTCCGGATGCCGGGCGATACCCGCCGCCAGACGGTCGGCGATCAGCTGGGTCAGCGACCGGACCCGCTGGTCCAGCGGCCCCGACTCGGGCCCGGGCACCGGCAGCGGGCCGGCGAGCGAGGCGCACGCCGCGTCCGGTTCGTACCACATCGAGGCCACGTAGAGCGGCGCTCCGGTGTGCAACGCGAGCAGGGCCGGCCCGGCAGGCATCCGCGTCTTCCCGCCGAAGAAGTCCACCTCCACCCCGCGGGCGGAGAGGTCCCGGTCGGCCAGCAGCGGCACCACCGCACCGGCGCGTACGCGATCCAGCAGCACGTCGAACGCCGGGCGCGGCCCACCGTGGGTCGGCAGGATCTCCATCCCGAGGACCTCTCGGAACGCCATGAAACGCTTGTACACGCCCTCCGGCTTGAGCCGCTCCATGACCGTGGTGATCGGCCAACCGGTGGCCGCCACCCAGGCGCCGGCGGCATCCCAGTTGCCGGCGTGCGGCAGCGCCACCACCGCGCCCCGGCCGGCGGCCACGTCGGCGGCGAGCAGCTCGGCGCCGTCGAGCCGGAAACTGGACAGGATCTGCGCCCGGCTCAGCGCGGGCAGCCGGAACGCCTCCATCCAGTACCGGGCGTACGAGCGCAACCCGCGCTTGACGAGATCGTCCAGCTCGGCCTCGGGCAGGTCCGGGCCGACCACCCGGCGCAGGTTCGCGCGCAGTCGGGCCGTACCCCCGCCGCCGGCGCGGTGGGCGCGGTCCGCGCCCGCCTGGAACGCCGCCGCCACCAACGGCCGGGGTAGCGCGCGGACCACCCGCCACCCGGCGATGTAGCCCAGCTCGGTGAGGTTCACGCGACCCGGCCGCCGGTCGTTGCGCGCCGTGCCACGTGGTTCGCTGCGCTCACGCCTGGCCGTCCGGCTGGAGCTGTTGGGCCTGGCGGTAGACGTGCGCCATCCGCTGCCCCACCGTGAAGATCGACACTGCGGCGAGCAGCCACAACGCGATCTCCAGCGCCGGGTCGACGCCGACACCGGTGAGGATTCCGCCGACCCCGACGATGAGCAGCCGCTCGGTGCGCTCGGCGATGCCCACGTTGCAGGTCATGCCCAGCCCCTCGGCGCGGGCCTTCACGTAGGAGACCAGCGCGCCGGCGGCCAGGCAGAGCAGCGCGGCGGCCACCCCGGAGTGGTTGTTCTGGGTGGCCAACCAGTAGGCGACCGCGCCGAAGACGGCGCTGTCCGCGACCCGGTCCATGCTCGAGTCGAGGAACGCGCCGAACCGGGTGGAGCCGCCGCTCATCCGGGCCATCGTTCCGTCGAGCAGGTCCGTGAGCGCGAACACGGTCACGATCAACGCGCCCGCGACCAGATGGCCACGGGCACCGAAGCCGAGCGCGCCGACGAGCACACCGACGGTGCCCGCAACGGTGACGGCATTGGGGGTGACGCCCGCGCGGAGCAGGGCACGTGCGATCGGCTCGACGACGCGGGTCATCCCCGCGCGGGCCGACACTTGGAAGATCTTCGCCATGGCGGTCCCCACGATAACGGTCCGCCCAGCTCCGGCGATACGGCCGGTCCCATCGACCCGCCCGGGGCAGGCTTGTGCCTACCCGGCAACGGGTGTGAGATCGAGCCAGGAGGTGAGCCAGCTCACCCGTCCGCCCGTCCCGTTCCCGCTGTGCAGCAGACCACCGGAGGATATCGCCGCGCACTCGCCCCGGGCCGCTTCCCGTCGCGCGGCGGTCGCCACCAACCACCGGCTGAGGGAGGTGCGCCCCATGGCGCAGAAGAGTCAGGAGAAGGGTCCCGCCGGCGGCACGCCGGTGGTGACCGAACCCGACAGGGTTCGCAACGTGGTGCTCGTCGGGCACTCCGGAGCGGGCAAGACAACCCTGGTCGAGGCGTTGCTCGCGGCCACCGGCACGATCGCCCGCGCCGGCAACGTGGTCGACGGCACCACGGTCGGCGACCACGACCCGGCGGCCGTGCGCCAGCAGCGCTCGGTGAGCCTGTCCTGCGCGCCGCTGCTGCACAACGGCATCAAGGTCAACCTCCTGGACACCCCGGGGTACGCCGACTTCGTCGGCGAGCTGCGCGCCGGGCTGCGGGCCGCCGACGCCGCGCTCTTCGTCGTCTCCGCGGCGGGCGGGATGGACGCGGCCACCGTGGCGCTGTGGGAGGAGTGCGCGGCGGTCGACATGCCGCGCGCGGTCGCCGTGGCGCGGCTCGACCAGCCACGCGCCGACTTCGACGAGGCGGTCGCGCTCTGCCAGCGGGTCTTCGGCGACAACGTGATGCCGCTGTACCTGCCGATGCTCGGCGACGACGGGGTCTCCACCGTCGGCCTGCTCGGCCTGATCACCCGGCGGGTCTTCGACTACACCGCCGGGCACCCCGCCGAGGTGCGCGAGCCGGACCCGGAGCACCTGCCGGCCATCGCCGAGTCCCGCAACGAGCTGATCGAGGGGGTCATCGCCGAGAGCGAGGACGAGACGCTGATGGACCGGTACCTCGGGGGCGAGGAGATCGGCACCGAGGTGCTCATCGAGGACCTGGAGAAGGCGGTCGCCCGAGGTCACTTCTACCCGGTAGTACCGGTCTGCGCGGAGACCGGAGTCGGCCTGGACGCGCTGCTGGAGGTGCTGACCGCCGCGTTCCCGTCGCCGCTGGAGCACGAGCTGCCGCCGGTGGCCGGCGTGGACGGCTCACCGCGCCCGCCGCTGACCTGCGACCCGGCGGGTCCCCTGGTCGCCGAGGTGGTCAAGACCACCGTCGACCGGCACGTCGGGCGGGTCTCGCTGGTCCGGGTCTTCTCCGGCACGCTGCGCCCCGACCTGACCGTGCACATCTCCGGGCACGGCATGGCCGAGCGTGGCCACCCGGACCACGACGCCGACGAGCGGGTCGGGCACATCTACACGCCGCTGGGCGCCAGCCTGCGCGAGGTGACGCTCTGCGTGGCCGGCGACATCTGCGCGATCACCAAGTCGGGCAGCGCCGAGACCGGCGACACCATCTCGGCCAAGGACGACCCGCTGCTCATCGCGCCGTGGGAGATGCCCGAGCCGCTGCTGCCGGTGGCGATCGTCGCCCGCAGCCGGGCCGACGAGGACGCCCTGGCCCGCAACCTGGCCCGGCTGGTCGCCGGCGACCCCACCCTGCGACTCGAACGCAACCCGGAGACCCACCAGCTGGTGCTCTGGTGCATGGGCGAGGCGCACGCGGACGTGGTGCTGGATCGGCTGCGCGCCGGCGGCGTCGAACTGGACACCGAGCCGGTCCGGGTGTCGCTGCGCGAGACGCTGACCGTGCCCGCGAAGGGGCACGGCCGGCACGTCAAGCAGTCCGGCGGCCACGGCCAGTACGCGGTCTGCGACATCGAGGTGGAGCCGCTGCCCCGCGGCAGCGGCTTCGAGTTCGTCGACCGGGTGGTGGGCGGCGCGGTGCCGCACAACTACATCCCGTCGGTGGAGAAGGGCGTCCGCGCCCAGTTGGAGCGCGGCCTGGTCGCCGGCCACCCGGTGGTGGACCTGCGGGTGACCCTGGTCGACGGGAAGGCGCACAGCGTCGACTCCTCCGACGCGGCCTTCCAGACCGCCGGGGCGCTGGCGCTGCGCGACGCCGCCGAACGCGGCCAGCCGGCGCTGCTGGAGCCCATCGACGAGGTGACCGTCCGGGTGCCGGACGGCTCGGTGGGCGCGGTGATGGGCGACCTGTCCGGCCGACGCGGCCGGGTGCTCGGCACCGAACCGGACCCGGACGCCGAGGGCCGCACCCTGGTCCGCGCCGAGGTGCCGGCCACCGAGCTGCTCCGCTACGCCGTGGAGCTGCGCTCGATGACCGCCGGCACGGGCACCTTCCGCCGCCACTTCGTCCGCCACGACCCCATGCCCGCCCACCTGGCCGACCAGGCGCGCAAGGAACACACCACCTGACCCCGGTCAGGGATGGGTGACGGGGTGCGTGGGGCGGGGCCAGTGCGGCCGGTCGGCGTCGCGCAGGGCGGCGGTGCGCAGAGCGGCCAGCTGGCGCTCCACCTCGGCGAACTGGTCCGGCGGCAGTGCGCCCCGGTGCAGCGCGGCGGCGTTCTCCTCGACCTGTTCGACCGTACGGCAGCCCGGGATGGGGATGGTGCGCCCGCTGCGGGCCCAGATCCAGCCCAGCGCGCCCTGGGCCAGGGTGCGCCCGTCAGCGGTGAGCGCGGCACGGACCGCGCCCACCCGGCGCAGCCACTCCGGCGCCGGGCGGCCACCGCGGAACCACTCCAGCCAGCCCGGGGTGAGCCCCCGCACGTCGTCGCGGGGCAGCGTGGAGGCGGCCGAGTACTTGCCGGTGAGCAGCCCCATCCCCAGGGGGCCCCGGTTGACGCTGGCCAGGTCGTACTTGTCGCAGACGGCGAGCAGATCGGGGGCGTCGCGCAGCACCGACAGGGTGTGCTGCACGGCGGTGGCGCCGGCCGCCGCGTGCCCGAACGCGGTCGCCCGGTCGGGGTGGTCGGTGCTCCACCCGTACGCCCGGATCAGGCCGTCGGTGACCAGGTCCTCGCAGGTGCCGATCAGCGCCTCGGCCCGCGGCACCGGCAGGTCGGCCAGGTGCAGCTGGTACAGGTCGATCCGGTCGGTGCCCAGGCGGCGCAGCGAGTCGGTGACCGCCCGCCGCAGGTACGCCGGTGACGCGTCCTCGCCGGTCGCCTGCCGGCTCGCCTCGTCGAAGGTGTAGCCCCACTTGGTGGCGATCACGGCCTCGTCCCGGCGGCCGGCGAGCGCACGCCCCAGCACCCGCTCACCGTGCCCGGCGCCGTAGGTGTCGGCGGTGTCGAACAAGGTGACGCCCAGGTCGAGCGCCCGGCGCACCGCCCGCACGGACTCGTCGTCGTCGACCGCGCCCCAGCCCAGCGGCTGGGTCCCCTCGGCCCAGGGGCCGCCGATCGCCCAGCACCCCATGCCGAGGGCGCTGACCTCGATGCCGCTGCGCCCCAACATCCGTGTCGTCACTGCCATCGAACGATCGTGCCATCTCCGCCAGGTCGGGACGTAACGGTTCCCGGGCCGGGGACGCCGGAGCGCGGCGGCGGGTGCCGTGCGGCATGATCGGCGCATGCGACGGCTGGGCGTGGACATCGGCGGCGTGCTCATCGAGCCGGCTGACGAGGACGCCGACACGTCGTTCTTCGGCGCGCACTACCTGCGTACGCCCGCCGTCGACGGGGCGTTCGACGCGCTCGCGGCGCTCGGCCCGGCGTTCGACGAGGTGCACCTGGTCTCCAAGTGCGGCGAGGCCACCGAGCGGCGGACCCGGGAGTGGCTCGCCCACCACGACTTCGCGGCCCGCACCGGCATCCCGGTCGAGCGGCTGCACTTCTGCCGCACCCGGCCGGACAAGGCGCCGATCGCCCGACGGCTCGGGCTGACCCACTTCGTCGACGACAAGCTGGAGGTGCTCGGCTACCTCGACTCGGTGCCGCACCGCTACCTGTTCCGCCCCCGCCCGGCGGAGGTCGCCGCGCACGCCGCGCTGCTGCCGCGCGTACACCGGGTGGAGAGCTGGCCCGAGCTGGTCGAGCTGCTGCGCGCCGGCTAGCCGGACCGGCGCGCACGCCGCGCGCCGGTGCGACGGGTCAGGACGGCCAGGCGGCGGTGAGCAGGTCGCGGGTGTCGCTCAGCAGCTGCGGCAGGACCTTGGTGCGGCCGATCACCGGCATGAAGTTCGCGTCGCCACCCCAGCGCGGCACCACGTGCTGGTGCAGGTGCGCGGCGATGCCGGCGCCGGCCACCCCGCCCTGGTTCATCCCCAGGTTGAAGCCGTGGGCGTTGCTCACCTTGCGGATCACCCGCATGGCGGCCTGGGTGTACGACGCCAGCTCGCTGGTCTCCGGCCCGTCCAGGTCGGTGTAGTCGGCGACGTGCCGGTACGGGCAGACCAGCAGGTGCCCCGGGTTGTACGGGTAGAGGTTGAGCACCACGAAGACGTGCTCGCCGCGGGCCACGATCAGGCTCTCCTCGGGCGGCAGCTTGGGAGCCCGGCAGAACGGGCACCCGGTGGGCTTCTCGTAGCCCTCGGCCGGACGGTCCTCGCCGGAGATGTAGGTCATCCGGTGCGGCGTCCAGAGCCGCTCCAGGCCGTCGGCCATCCCGCCGCTGTCCGTCTGCCGTTCCGCCCCAGTCACGAGCCGATCCTACGGAGGCGGCCGGGCGGGCCGCGACACCCACCGTTGGGAAACTCGATTGCTGGAAGTTGTTGACGGATCGACGTCGGAACATGAAGATTTCATGCATCCAGACACTTCCATATAACGATGGAGGATCCATGATCCGACGGCTCGGCAGAATCGTCGCGGCGCTCGCGCTCGCCGCCGCCACCACGGTGACCGGCATCACCGTCACCGCAAGCGCGGCACACGCCGACGGCTGCTACACCTGGGGTCGCACCCTCTCCCAGGGGATGTCCGGCGAGGACGTCCGACAACTCCAGATCCGGGTCGCCGGCTACCCCGGCTACGGGGCCGTGCTCACCATCGACGGCGCGTACGGCCCGGCCACCCGATCGGCGGTGATCCGCTTCCAGCAGGCGTACGGGCTGTCCGCCGACGGCATCGCCGGCCCGCAGAGCTTCAACCGGCTCTACGCCCTCCAGGACGACGACTGCACCCCGGCCAACTTCAGCTACGCCGAACTGAACAAGTGCAACAGCGACTGGTCCGGCGGCGCGGTCGCGGCGAGCACCGCGCGGTTCAACGCGCTCGTCTCGATGTGGAAACTCCAGGCCCTGCGGCACGCCCTCGGTGACGTGCCCATCGCGATCAGCAGCAGTTTCCGCAGCTACCCCTGCAACAGCGCGGTCGGCGGGGCGTCGAACAGCCGGCACCTGTACGGCGACGCGGTGGACCTGGTCGGATCCCCCTCGTTCTGCCGGCTGGCCCAGCAGGCCCGCTACCACGGCTTCGGGCAGATCCTCGGCCCCGGCTACCCGGACCACAACGATCACACCCACGTGGCGGCGGTCGGCGGCTGGTCGGCGCCGAACTGCGGCGTCTGACGGGGCAGTCCCCCCCTCCCGGAGCGCCGACCTCCCGGGACGATCGCGCTCGAACATGGAAGTAGTGGCCTCCAGCACCGGGGAGGCCACTACTTCCTGGATCGAGCGTGATCATGCGGCGAGCAGGCCACGGCACGCCGGCGGCGGACGGGCCGTGCGGCGGCTCCGCTACTCCGCGGCGGCCGACGGGCCGATGTTGGTGCGCGAGCTGACCACGTCGAGGACGTGGGTCACCGCCTCGGCGATCGGCACACCGTTGCGCTGCGAGCCGTCCCGGTAGCGGAAGGAGACCGTGCCAGCGGCCACGTCGTCGTCACCGGCGATCACCATGAACGGGATCTTCTGCTGCTGGGCGGTGCGGATCTTCTTCTGCATCCGGTCGTCACCCGCGTCCACCTGCGCCCGGATCCCCTCGGCGCGGAGCGCCGCGACGAACCCGTGCAGGTAGTCGGTGTGGTCCTCGCGGATCGGGATGCCGACCACCTGGACCGGAGCCAGCCAGGCCGGGAACGACCCCGCGTAGTGCTCGGTGAGCACCCCGAAGAACCGCTCGATCGAGCCGAACAGCGCGCGGTGGATCATCACCGGCCGCTGCCGGCTGCCGTCGGCGGCCTGGTACTCCAGGCCGAAACGCTCCGGCTGGTTGAAGTCGACCTGGATGGTGGACATCTGCCAGGTGCGGCCGATCGCGTCCCGGGCCTGCACCGAGATCTTCGGCCCGTAGAAGGCCGCGCCGCCCGGGTCGGGCACCAGGTCCAGGCCGGAGGTCGCGGCGGCGGTCCGCAGCGCCTCGGTCGCCTCCGCCCAGTCCTCGTCGGCGCCGATGAACTTGGGCGAGTCGTCCCGGGTCGACAGCTCCAGGTAGAAGTCGTCCAGGCCGTAGTCGCGCAGCAGGTCCAGCACGAAGCTGAGCAGCGTCGACAACTCGCCGGCCATCTGCTCACGGGTGCAGTAGATGTGCGAGTCGTCCTGGGTCAGGCCGCGGACCCGGGTCAGGCCGTGCACCACACCGGACTTCTCGTACCGGTAGACCGTGCCGAACTCGAACAGCCGCAGCGGCAGCTCCCGGTACGACCGCCCGCGCGCCCTGAAGATCAGGTTGTGCATCGGGCAGTTCATCGCCTTGAGGTAGTAGTCCGCGCCCTCCAGCTGCATGGGCGGGAACATGGTGTCCGCGTAGTACGGCAGGTGCCCGGAGGTCTGGAACAGCTGCGCCTTGGTGATGTGCGGGGTGTTGACGAACTCGTACCCCGCCTCCTCGTGCCGGCGCCGCGAGTAGTGCTCCATCTCCCGGCGGATGATGCCGCCCTTGGGGTGGAAGACCGCCAGACCGGAGCCGATCTCGTCGGGGAAGCTGAACAGGTCCAGGTCCGCGCCGAGCTTGCGGTGGTCGCGCCGGGCGGCCTCCTCCAGCAGCTTCAGGTACGCCTTCAGCTCGTCGCGGGTCGGCCACGCGGTGCCGTACACCCGCTGTAGTTGCGGGTTCTTCTCCGACCCACGCCAGTACGCGGCGGCCGAGCGCATCAGCTTGAACGCGCCGATCAGCCGGGTGGTTGGCAGGTGCGGGCCCCGGCACAGGTCCGACCAGCAGACCTTGTCCTCCTTGGCGTCGAGGTTGTCGTAGATGGTCAGCTCGCCGCCGCCCACCTCCATCACCTCGTCGGTGTCCAGGCCCTCGCCCTTGACCTCGATCAATTCCAGCTTGAACGGCTCGTCGGCCAGCTCGGAGCGGGCCTCGTCCAGGCTGCCGAAGCGGCGACGGCGGAACCGCTGCCCGGACTTGATGATCTCCTGCATGCGCTTCTCGAGCTTGCTGAGGTCGTCCGGCTGGAACGGCTTGTCGACGTCGAAGTCGTAGTAGAAGCCGTTCTCGATCGGCGGGCCGATGCCCAGCTTGGCCTCGGGGAAGATGTCCTGCACGGCCTGCGCCAGAACGTGCGCGGTGGAGTGGCGCAGCACGTTGAGCCCGTCGGGCGAGTCCAGGCTGACCGGCTCGACGACGGTCTCCTCGGCCGGCGACCAGTCCAGGTCACGCAGTTGACCCTCCGGGTCGCGGACCACGACGATCGCCTTGGGGCCGTTCGCGGGCAGTCCGGCCGCGGCCACCGCGTCGGCCGCCGTGGTCCCGGCGGCGACGACGACAGGGTCGGCCACGGCGGGGGTACGGGGTGCGGACACGGTGACTCCTCCAGGCGGTACGAAACGGATGCCGATCCTCGGCTCCTGCCGATGCTATCGGTCGACCCACCCCAGGTAAGGAAGGGCACCTTCCTAACGCCGGCGTTGAACCTTTCGCGCCTCGCAGCCGAACTAGAAGGTGTGGCCGGAAACCGGTGCCGGCCGCGTCGACACGGATGGGGGCACGAGATGGCGAGCACGTACGGCGGTGGCCGTCGGCGGCGGATCGTGGCGGCGACCGCGGTGGCCGCCGCCGGTCTGCTGCTCTGGCCTGGCACGGCGTACGCGGCGGACGTGACGACCACCCCGACCGAGGCCCGGCAGGGCGACGCGGTACGGCTGGAGTTCAGCGTTCCGGAGGAGCGGGCCGGCACGAAGACCAAACAGATCGAGGTCCGGCTGCCGGCCGACACGCCGATCGCCGAGGTCTACCCCATGTCGGTGGACGGCTGGGCGCCCCGGATCAGCTCCCGCACCCTGGACAAGCCGGTGGCCGGCATCCACTCCTCGGGGGTGAGCACGGTGACCACGGCGGTGACCTGGGTCCGGGTCGGTGCGAGCGACCCGGGGCCGGCCCGGTTGGCGCTCTCCATGGGGCCGATGCCGCAGGTCGAGCGGCTCACCTTCGAGGTCGTGCAGACGTACGCCGATGGGACGGTGGTCCGGTGGGCGGACGCCACCGGCGCGCACCGGGCTCCGGCGCTCACCCTGCTGCCGGCGGCCGCCGGCGGGGCGGGACCGGCCGCGCACGGTGGGCACGGCGCCCCGGCG
>NZ_RCVI01000220.1:0-7871 GCF_003667455.1 Micromonospora sp. CV4
GATGGCCTTCGGCTTTCACTCACCCGACGCCCTGATCGCCCTGGCCATGCTCAGCCTGGGCGGCCACCGACCCCAACTCCCCAGAAGATGAGCACCATCGACCCACACACCCAACAGAAGACCCATATTTATGCCTCACAGGTATCAGGCTCATCAGCGGACGGACGCCCGGCGCGGCACCGGGTAGCCGCTCCGACGCCCCCGGTTAATCGGTTGCTCGTCCCGACGAGCGGCTGATGAACTATCCGAAACCGCCACCAACTTCAGGGAGAAGCAATGCGCGCTGCGTCGATGTCCGGCCAGAAGGGACCTGCCGCCTACCTGAAGGACATGACGCACCGTGAAGACCCTCAACCTCGGCATCCTGGCGCACGTCGATGCCGGTAAGACCAGCCTGACCGAGCGACTGCTGTACGCCGTCGGCGTGACCGACCGGCTCGGCAGCGTCGACGCCGGCAGCACCCGCACCGACTCCCTGGCGCTGGAGCGGCAACGCGGCATCACCATCCGCGCCGCCGTCGTCTCCTTCGTGCTGGACGACGTGACCGTCAACCTGATCGACACCCCGGGTCACCCGGATTTCATCGCCGAGGTCGAGCGGGTGCTCGGCGTGCTCGACGGCGCCGTCCTGGTGATCTCCGCGGTGGAGGGCGTCCAGCCGCAGACCCGGGTGCTGACGCGCACGCTGCGCCGGCTGCGCATCCCCACGCTGATCTTCGTGAACAAGGTCGACCGGGCGGGGGCGGACCCCGAGCGGGTGGTGCGGGCCATCGCGGAGAAGCTGACCCCGGCCGTGGTGGCGATGGGATCGGTGGCGGAGCCCGGCACGCGGGACGCCCACTGCACGTCGTACGGCCCGGCCGACGTCGCCTTCACCGACCGGCTGCTCGACCTGCTCGCCGGGCAGGACGACGCGCTGCTGGCCGACTGGGTGGCGGATCCCTCGACGCTGCCGTACCCCCGGCTGCGCCGCGCGCTGGCCGACCGGACGGGCCGCGCGCTGGTCCAGCCGGTGTTCGCCGGCTCGGCCATCACCGGCGCCGGAGTGGACGCGCTCATCGCCGGGATCACCGACCTGCTGCCCACGGTTCAGGGCGACGACGACGCTCCGGTCTCCGGCACCGTGTTCGCCGTCGAGCGCGGCCCGGCGGGGGAGAAGATCGCGCTGGTCCGGCTCTTCGCCGGCACCATCCGGGTCCGGGACCGGATCCGGGTCGGCGCGACCGGCGTCTCGCTGGTCACGGCGGTACGCGTCGTCGCCGACGGGACCGACGTCGCGGCGTCGTCGGTCGGCGCGGGCCACATCGCCCGGCTGTGGGGCCTGACCCAGGCGCGGATCGGTGACCCGGTCGGCGTACCCCCGGAGCGTGCCGGCACGGACCGCCAGTTCGCGCCGCCCACCCTGGAGACCGTCGTGGTTCCGGCCCGAGCCGCGGACCGGGTCACGATGCACGCCGCCCTGACCCAGCTCGCTGAGCAGGACCCGCTGATCAACCTCCGGCAGGACGACCGGCAGCACGAGATCAGCGTTTCGCTCTACGGCGAGGTGCAGAAGGAGGTCATCCAGGCCACCCTGGCCGACGACTTCGGGGTCGCGGTGACCTTCCGGGAGACCAGCACGGTGCACGTGGAGCGGGTCCGCGGCGTCGGCGAGGCGGTCGAGGTGATCGCCGTGGCGCCCAACCCGTTCCTGGCCACCGTCGGGCTGCGGGTGGCCCCGGCGCCCACCGGGGCCGGCGTGAGCTTCCGGCTCGGCGTCGAACTGGGCTCGATGCCGCCGGCGTTCTTCGCCGCCGTCGAGGAGACCGTGCACCGGACGCTGCGCCAGGGTCCGCACGGCTGGCAGATCCCCGACTGCGAGGTGACGATGACCCACGCCGGCTACTGGGCCCGGCAGAGCCACTCCCACGGCACCTTCGACAAGAGCATGTCCAGCACCGCCGGGGACTTTCGCAATCTCACCCCGCTGGTGCTGATGACCGCGCTCACCCGGGCCGGCACCCGCGTGCACGAGCCGGTGCACCGGTTCCGGCTGGAGGTGCCGGGCGACGTCCTCGGCACCCTGCTGCCCGCGCTCGCGCGGCTCGACGCGGTGCCGGCCAACACCACCGGGCAGGGTGCGTCGTACCTGGTGGAGGGCGAGATCCCGGCGGGCCGGGTGCACGCGCTGGAGCGCCGGCTGCCGGCGCTGACCCGGGGCGAGGGCGTGCTCGAGACCGCGTTCGACCGGTACCGGCCCGTGCGCGGCCCGGCCCCCACCCGGGCACGGTGGGACCACAACCCGCTGGACCGCAAGGAGTACCTGCTTGCGGTCGCCCGCCGGGTCGTCGGCCGGTAGCCGGCACGGCCGGGCCCGCCCGCAATATCCATTGCGGACGTGGCCCGGCCCGCCTAGCGTCATCGCCGCAAGGTCGACCGATCGGACCGCAGGGAGTACGCCGTGTCGCAGCGCAATCGCACCGAGGCCACCTGGCACACGCCAGGTGCGGGTGCCGCGTTGCCCTCCGGCATGCGGTACCGGTGTCTCGGTCGGCCCACTCAGGGTCGGCAGCCAGGGCGGCGCCACCGCTGACGCCAGCGCGTCAGCCGCCGCCCACCCTTTTGGGGTCGGGCGGCCTTTTCGTATCCGACACACTTCCGCACCCGGCTTCCCGGGTGCGAACACGTCCGGTCATCGTTCGACGTGCGGCCGGCACGACACGAGGAGAGCACGATGGGATTCACTCCGCTCGCCGGCACCCGGGCACCCGTCCGGGTCTGGACCGACCCGTACGCCATCGAGCCGCAGGCCGCCCGACAGCTGCGCAACATCGGCACGCTGCCCTGGGTGCAGGGTGTCGCCGTCATGCCCGACGTGCACTTCGGCAAGGGCGCCACGGTCGGCTCGGTGATCGCCATGCGGCAGGCCGTCTCGCCGGCCGCGGTCGGCGTCGACATCGGCTGCGGCATGTCGGCGGTACGCACCTCGCTGACCGCCGCCGACCTGCCGGACGACCTGGCCGGTCTGCGTTCCGCGATCGAGGCGACCATTCCGGTCGGCTTCGCCCAGCGGGCGAAGGCGGTCGACCCGCGCCGGGTCCGTGGCCTGGAGCAGGCCGGCTGGGACGACTTCTGGGGCCGGTTCGCCGGCCTGGACCGGCGGGTCGCGCAGCTGGAGACCCGGGCGCAGCGGCAGCTCGGCACCCTCGGCGGCGGCAACCACTTCATCGAGGTCTGCCTCGAGCAGGGCGGCGCCGACGAGGGGCGGGTCTGGCTGATGATGCACTCCGGGTCCCGCAACATCGGCAAGGAGCTGGCCGAGCGGCACATCGGGGTGGCCCGGGGGCTGCCGCACAACGCCGACCTGCCCGACCGGGACCTGGCCGTGTTCCTCGCCGGCACGCCCGAGATGGACGCCTACCGGCGGGATCTGTGGTGGGCGCAGGAGTACGCGCGGCGCAACCGGGCCGTCATGCTGGCCCTGCTCTGCGGCGTGGTGCGGGAGCACTTCCCGCAGGTCGGTTACGACGAGCCGATCTCGTGTCACCACAACTACGTCGCGGAGGAGACCTACGACGGGGTGGACGTGCTGGTCACCCGCAAGGGCGCGATCCGGGCCGGGCGGGGCGACCTGGGCATCATCCCGGGGTCGATGGGCACCGGGTCGTACATCGTGCGGGGTCGGGGAAACCCGGACGCGTACTGCTCGGCCTCGCACGGGGCGGGGCGGCGGATGTCGCGGGCGCAGGCCAAGCGGACCTTCAGCACGGCCGACCTGGCCACGCAGACCGCTGGCGTCGAGTGCCGCAAGGACGCCGGGGTGGTCGACGAGATCCCCGGCGCGTACAAGGACATCACCGAGGTGATGGCTCAGCAGGAGGATCTGGTGCAGGTGGTGGCGCACCTCAAGCAGGTCGTCTGCGTGAAGGGCTGACGGGCCGCGCGGGCCGGGATGACCGGCCCGCGCGGCACCCGCTCAGAAGCCGGCGAAGACCCGGCGCAGGTCGTCCAGGCTCACCGGGCCGGTCACCCGCACACCGTCCGGGGTGTGCTGGGGGCCCAGCCGCCCGGTGGCGAGGCGCAGCCACGCCTCGGCCGGAGCGCTCAGCTCGCCGTCCGGCTGCTCCGGAGCGTCGGTCAGCTCGACGCGCTCGCCCAGCCGCAGCCCGTACGTCCGCTCCGGCTCGTGGAGCCGGACCAGCAGGGTGGCCTCCCGGCCGGCCAGCTCCTGCGGCCGGCTGGTCCACGCCAGCATGCCGCCGATCTGGTCGAGCAGCAGGGACACCGCCCCGGGCGTGACCGCCGCGAACGGGTTGAACGCCACCTCGACGTCCCACTGGTGCAGCGCGAACTCGCTGAGCCGGAACCGGCCCGCGGTGGCCACGTCGACCGGGTCCGGCAGGAAGCCGAGGTCGATCCGCAGCGAGGCACGGCGCTCGGCGTCCAACCCCTCGTACGCCTCGACCAGCCGCTGGTTCGCCTCGAGGAATCCGGCGGCGTGCTCGGCCGGCGGCATCGCGTCCCAGCGTGCCCAGACGCCACGGTTGAAGTCCCCGTCCGGGCCGGTCGTGCCGGTGAGGGCGGCGTTCAACGCCGCGAGGTTGATCTCCGCGCCGCTGCCCAGGTGGCTGAGCACCTGGGACACCTGCCACTCGCTGGCCCCCGACGGCAGGCGGAGGTCGTCCTCCTTGAGGTCCCGGACGAGCGCGGCGAGCTCCTCGTGGCCCGCGCGCAGAGCGTTGATGATCTGGTCGGCAGCCGTGGACATATGTCTCCTCAACGGATTTTCGACGGTGGTCGGGACGTTACCGGACGGGCCGCCGGCCCGGCCCGTGTGTGGAGCGGACCGGCCGGCGGCCGTGTCGGTCGGCTCAGCCCATGTGTACGGCGTTGCCGGTCGGGATGTCCTCCTTGCGGACCTTCACCAGGACCAGGGTGGCCAGTCCGGCGAGCACGATCAGGGCCGCGCCCCAGCCGAACGCCACCCGGTAGCCGTGCACCAGCGCCTCGATCTGGTTGACCGGGTTCGGCGCCCGACCGACCAGGTAGGCGGCGACCGCGCTGGTGTAGAAGGTGTTCAGCAGCGCGGTGCCCAACGAGCCGCCGATCTGCTGGGTGGCGTTGAGCGTCGCGCTGGCCGCGCCCGCGTCGTGCTCCGGCACCCCGACCAGGGCGAGACTGGACAGCGGCACGAAGGTGAAGCCGAGACCCATGCCGAGGATGACCTGGGCGGGCAGCAGGAGGGTGAGGAACGAGGTGTCCACGTCGATCTGGGTCAGCACCAGCATGGCCACGGCGGCGAGTACGGCACCGCCGACCATCAGCGGCTTCGCGCCCACCCGTGGCATCAACTGGCTGGCGCCACCCGCCGCGATCAGCACGCCGGCGGTGACCGGCAGGGAGGCGAGCCCGGCCTCCAGCGGCTTGTACTGAAGCACCACCTGGAAGTAGAAGGTCAGGAAGAGGAACGCGCCGAACAGGCCGGCGCCGATCAGCGTCGACGCGAGGTACGCCCCGCCCCGATTGCGGTCCAGGATGATCCGCAGCGGCAGCAGCGGGTGGTTGGAGCGCAGCTCGATCACCACGAAGGCGGCGAGCAGCACCACCCCGGCGGCGATGAACCCGAGCGTCGCGGCGGCGTCCCAGCCGTCCTCGGCGGCCTTGGTGAAGCCGTACACCAGGGAGACCAGACCGGCGGTGACGACGACCGCGCCGGGCACGTCGTAGCGGGTGTTGCCGTGCGCCCGGCTCTCCGGCACCAGTGGCAGGGCGAAGGCGATCGCGACGGCGGCGACCGGGATGTTGACCAGCAGGCACCAGCGCCAGTCGGCGTACTCGGTGAGCACGCCGCCGAGCAGCAGGCCGACGGCGGACCCGCCGCCGGCGATCGCGCCGTACACGGCGAACGCCTTGGCCCGCTCCGTGGCCTCGGTGAACAGGACGGTGAGCAGAGCCAGCGCGGCCGGGGCGAGCAGGGCGCCGAAGGCCCCCTGCAACGCGCGGGCGGCGAAGAGCATTCCGCCGGTGGTGGCCAGACCGCCCAGCGCGGAGGCCAGCGCGAAGCCGGTCATGCCGACCAGGAAGGTGCGCTTGCGGCCCCAGTAGTCGGCGATCCGGCCGCCGAGCAGCAGCAGGCCACCGAAGGCCAGCGTGTACGCGGTGATCACCCACTGCCGGTTCGCGTCGGTGATTCCCAGGTCGGCCTGGGCCTGGGGGAGTGCGATGTTCACGATCGTGGCGTCCAGGACCACCATCAGCTGCGAGACCGCGATGACGGCCAGCGCGATCCAGCGCCGCGGGTGCGGCGCGCTCGTCGCTGTTCCGGCGCCGGGCGCGCCGGGAGCGGTCGAGGTAGTTCCGGGCATGGTGAAGCCTTCCGTGTACGTACGTCGGTGGAGTCAGGCCTGAGACGGGCGGTCGGGCTGGTAGCGGAGCACCGGGATCAGCACCTGGTCGACGACCTGGGTGAGGAACGCGTCGTCGACGGGTAGACCGTGCGCGACGATGCGGGACATGGTGAGCGCGGGCGCCAGGTCGTGGAACAGTTCGCGTTCGCCGGCCTCGGGCGGGATCTCGCCCCGGGCGGCGGCGCGGACCAGGATGGCGGTGCTGGCCACCCGCCCGGCCGGCAGCACCTGGTGGCGCACCAGGCGTTCCAGCTCGGGGTTGGTCCGCATCGCGAAGATCAAGGCCTGCATCAGGTCACTGTCGTCCTCGCAGATGGCGGCCGTGGCGCGCAGCAACTCGATCAGGTCGCCGCGCAGGGAGCCGGTGTCGGGCGGGTTGTGCACCCCCACGTGCCGGTCGCGGAGCGCGGCGACGACCAGCTCGGTCTTGCCGTCCCAGCGTCGGTAGATGGTGGCCTTGCTGACGTGGGCCCGGGCGGCGATGGCGTCGATGGTCATCCGGTCGTAGCCGAGCTCGCGCAGCAGCTCGACGACCACGGCGAACAGGGCGGTGTCGCTGCACCGGGCGGACCGGGCAGCCGGCACCCCGGCGCCCACGCCCACCTGCTGACCGCCCAGCATCTCGACCCCCCGTGAAACGATGTCGTACTGACCGTAGGTCGCGTTCCGGCGATCGTGCAGGGTTTTATGAGTTGCGTCGCAGTGGGTGGACGAAACGATTACGTTTCTCTCGCGTGTCCGGCAGGTGAACCCGGTGCTCAGCCTCCGGTGGGGGCGAGGCGCACCGGGACGGCCACCGTGTTGATCCGGGAACCGTCACGGGCGGACACCTCGTACACCTCGATGGTTCCGCGCTGCTCGCGGACGGTGCGCCAGCCGATCACCACCCGGTACCCGCCCCGGCAGCCGCTGCCGCAGCTCGCGGTGCCGAAGCCGGTGGCGACCTCCCGGCCGGCGGCGTCCAGGACCCGGACGCTCACCGTGGCCTCGAACACGTCGGCGGTGCCGGTGACGGTGAGCGGAGCGGTGACGCGCTCGCCGACACCCGGGCCGGTGACCACGATCGGCGGCAGCAGGTCCGCGTAGTCGGCCCGCCCGACCGGGGCGTCGCCGCCGAAGCGGACCTGCCGCACGGTGGGGAACTGGGTGAGCGTCCACACCACCTGTGCCTCGCGCAGCCGCCGGCGCTCCGCCACGTCGTCGGTGGGAGGGATGGGCCCGAGCGTCGCCACGCCGTCGGTGATCCGGGTGACCTCGACGCCGGCGGGCAGCAGGGTGGCCATTCCGGTGGCGGCCTCCGCCGAGGTGGGCCCGGCGGCCAGTTCGGCCAGCGCCAGCCGGGACGTCGCCACGGTGGCCGGTCGGGTCCGGTGGGTGCGGCGGCGCTCGACGGCGCCGCGGTGGGCGCCGGGCCGAGAACGCCGGACCGTGGGGTGCCGCACCCGCCCACGAGCACCGCGGCGATGAGCACCGGCGCGGCCAGCC
>NZ_RCVI01000370.1:0-7816 GCF_003667455.1 Micromonospora sp. CV4
CCTCCCGCTCCCCCTTCTACGGCACCCCTCGCACCGCCGGCAGCACCTTCCGCGCTCCCGCCCACGGCGCCTCTTACGCCGCCGGCACCTCCTACGCCCCCGCGCACGGCGCCTCCCGTACCTCCACGCCAGCGCACCGAGCAGCCGCCTGGACCAGCCCGACCGCCGGTCGACCCGTCACCTCGTCCACGGCCGGCCAACCAGCCGTCGGAGCCGCAGCAGCCGGTCGACGCCCAGCGGCCACCCCGACCGCCGTCCGGATCACCGGTACCGCCCCGCCAGCGGGTCAGCGACCAACCGCTGCACCCAGCGGTCGACGCACCGCCGACGCCGACGCAGGTGACGGCGCCAACGCCGACGCCGCCGACGCCGACGCAGGTGACGGCGCCAACGCCGACGCCGACGCCGACGCCGCAGGTGACGGCGCCCATGTCGACGCCGGCGTCGACGGCACAGGTGACGGCAGCCGCGTCGCCGGCCCCGGCGGTGCCGCCGTCTCCGGCTCCCCGGTGGGACACTCCGACGATCCAGGTACAGCAGATCGAGCCGCTGTTGACCGAGGAGATGGCCCGGGCCGCCGCCACGCCGGCCGAGGCGAGCGGATCAACCAACGTCGCGGTCGGACCGTCCGCCGTCAGCGCCTCTCCCGAGCCGGCACAGCCGGTGAGCGCACCACCCAGCCACAACCACCCCGTGTCCGGACCACCCGACCACAACCACCCCGTGTCCGGACCACCCGGGCACCCCTACCCCGTGTCGGGGCCGCCCAGCCACGCCCATCCCGTCTCGGGACCGCCCGGCTACCCCCAGCCGGTGTCGGGAGTGCCCGGCCACCCGAATCCGGTGTCCGGACCACCCGGTCAGCCCTACTCCGTGTCAGGGCCACCGGCGCAGCACTACCCGGTGTCCGGGTCGCCAGCGCAGCACTACCCGGTGTCCGGACCACCGAGCCAGCACTACCCCTTGTCCGGACCACCCGGCTACGGCGCACCCGTCTCCGCGCCGCCGGCCCACCCCTATCCGGTGTCGGGGCCGCCGGGTTACGACCAGCCGGTTTCCGCACCGCCGGGCCACCACTACCCGGTGTCCGGCCCACCCATCTCCGCACCGCCGGTGAGCGGGCCGCCCGTACCTCCGTGGGGGTTGACCGCGCCACCGTGGAGCCGCACGGCGCCACCGCAGCCGTTGCCCGCGGTCGGCGACGACCCGGCGGGCGGGTCCCAGGTGGACGGCCGCCGGTCCGAAGCGCACGCCGAGGCCGAGCCGGATGGTCCCGGCGCCACGGCGATGCCGCTGGTCGCGCCGGCTCATCCGACGGGCGTGACGCCGTCCGCGCCGACTGAGATGTTCCCGCCCGTCGAGCGTGCCGGCGACGGTCCGGCGATGCCCGACCCGGGCCTCGGCCAGCCGGACCTGAACACTCGACAGCCGCGCCCCGTCGAAGGTCCGACCGAGGCGGCGCCGTCGGCCTGGTCGCCGGGCGCCGACCCGGCCCCGACGACGCCGGTTTCTGGCACGTACCCCGAGGCGGGCCTGCCGACCCCCGGCCCCTTCGTGTCACCGGCCTCCGCGGCCCCGATCTACCCGCCGCCGGTCGCCCCCGCGCCGGCACCCGAGCAGTTTTCGATTCAGCAGCGGTACCCCGGCCAGCAGTACCACCCGGGCCAGGACGGGTACCGGCCGGCGTACGCCGATGAAGGGTCGAAGGTTCGGGGCCGGGGGACGCTGATCGGCGCGGTGGTGGCCGCCGGGGTGGCCGTGGTGGCGGTGGCCGGCCTGGGCGCGGTGGTGCTGAACCGCGACGACGCGCCGCCGCCGACGACCGGGACCGCGCCGACCACGGCGACGCCGACGGCGGCCGGGCCTCCGCCGGGCGATCTGAAGCTGCGGGACGACTCGGTCACGATCACGTTGACGTGGACGGACCCGTCCGAGGGTGCGGTGCCGTTCATGGTCGCCGGGGGCCGGGCCGGGCAGGCGCTGGGGGTGATGGCCACCGTGGACCCGGGCCGGACCACCTACACGGTCAACGGCCTGAACTCCCGGGTGGACTACTGCTTCACGGTGCTGGCGGTCTACTCCACCGACAGCTTCGCCACCTCGGGACAGGTCTGCACCGAGCGGGAACGCAGCACTCCGCCGAGCTGAGCTGGGCGTCCACACCGCACACGCTCGGTATCCACAGGGGTGACCGTGCGGGTTCCCCCGCCACGTGGCGGGCCATATGATGGCACCCGGCTCAGGGGAGGGGTCGCCGCGAGGCGCGCCACCTGCCACGACTCAGGGGAGGCAGCCGGCTGTGGCCAGCATCGAGGACGCCGTGCGCACCGACGCCCCCCGTTCGCGTTCCCGGTTGCGCGGCGGGCTGGTGACAGTCGGCACGGTGACCGCGTTGCTGGCCGCCATGGGGCTGACCGTGCTCGGGTTGGGCGCGGCGGACAACGCGGTGGCCAACTACGACGCGAGTTCGTGGCTGTGGAGCGCGGTGCGCAGCGAGCTGGCCCGGGTCAACGGGGTCACCGCTCGCGTCGACACCCGCACCGAGGTCCCCAACGCCCGCCGCCACCCCATGCAGGTCACCCAGACCGATCGGCTGCTGATCCTGCGTGACCTGCAGTCCGGGCAGGTCAGCTCACTGGACCTGGCCACCCTGCAGCTCACCGCGACCACCCGGACCACCCCCGGGCTGGGCGTGAGTGTCGCCCTGCACGAGGACGCGGCGTTCGTCGTCGACGCCGTGCAGGGCATCGTGCGCCAGCTCGACCCGCGGTCGCTGGCCCCGGTCGGCGAGCCGGTCCGCTACCCGCCGGGCATCACCGGCGGCACCTTCGACGGAGAGGGCCGGCTCTGGATCGCGGTCCCCAGCGAGGGCACGGTGTCGGCGGTCACGGCCGCGAAGCTGCCGTCCGCGCCGGCGTCGGCCGCGCCGGCCGGTGGCGGGCTCAGCCCGGAGCGGGTCGAGACGTACGACGTCGCCGAGGCCAGCCACGAGCTGGTGGTCTCCACGCTGGACGACGGTGTGGCGGTGCTCGACCGCACCGCCGGGAAGCTGGTGCGGGTACAGCGCGGCGAGGTGCATCTGACGTCGCTGAAGCTGACCGGTCCGGCGGCGCTGCCGGCCCGCACCAGCGGCCCGCGTGTCCCGGTCACCGTGTCCGCCGAGCGGCGGGTGCTGGTGGTGGGTGACGTCGGCGAGGAGCGGGCGTTCACCGTGCCGGGCGACGGCGACCGGCTCAGCGCGGCGGTGGCCTGGGCGGACCGGTTCTACTGCGCCGACGAGGCCACCGGCACCATCTACTCCTTCGACTCCGGCGGCCAGTTGGTCGACACCATCCGCGGCCGGGCGAACGGGCCGCTGGAGCTGGAGGTGCGGGAGAACCACCTGTTCATCAACTCGCCCGATTCGGCGACTGCCCGGGTGGTGGACGACAAGCACCAGGTGCGCGAGGTCAACAAGTACGCCAACGACGTGCTCGGCGGGGACCCGCCGCCTGCTCCCCCGCCGCCGCCCCCGCCGAAAAAGCCCCGGGTGGGCAAGCCGAGCGCGCCGCGCAGCGTCACCGCCGCCGCCGGCAACGCCCAGGCCCGGGTGAGCTGGCGGCCGGCCGCCGCGAACGGCGCCGAGATCATGAAGTACGTGGTGCAGGGCGCCGGCCAGCGCCTGGAGGTCGGTGCCAATCAGCGCGCGGTGGAGGTCAAGGGGCTGACCAACGGCGAGACGTACCGGTTCGCGGTGAACGCCGTGAACGCCAAGGGCGACGGTCCGTCGCGCAGCAGCAACCCGGTCACCCCCACGGCTGCCGTGCCCGATCCGCCGGCCAGCGTGACGGCGCAGGAGCGGCCGGACGGCACCGTGCTGGTGAAGTGGCCGGCGGCGAACGGGCAGGGCAACAAGATCGCGAAGTACGCGGTGACGGCCAGCTCGGCGGGGACGAACGCGCCGGCCGGCGAGTCGACGAAGACGGAGCTGGTGGTGCCCGCCGGGGAGCTGGAATACGGCACCCAGTACGCGTTCACCGTGGTCGCGGTCAACGACAAGGGCGCCGGTTCGGCGGCCTCGCCGGTCAGCAACACGGTGGTGCCGTTCGCGGCGCCCGGTCGGCCGGGCGATCTGCGGGCCGGCACGGTCGCCGCGCAGCCGGGCGCGATCACCGTGCAGTGGGAGCCGGCCGAGGCGAACGGCCGACCGGTGACGAAGTACCTGGTGGACGTCGGTGGACGCAGCAGCGAGGTGACCGACACCCGGACCACCGTCACCGGGTTGGGCAACGGCCAGAACGTCACGGTGAAGGTGAAGGCCGTCAACGAGGCGGGGCCCGGCCCGGAGGCCACCGCCACCGCCCGCACGGTCGCCGAGCCGCGGGTCACGGTCACCGGCTCGTCGGCCACCGCAACCTCGGCGACCGTCACGTTCACCGTGGACGCCGGCGGCGGCAAGGCGACCTGTTCGGTGAGTACGCCGGGTGAGCCGGCGAAGGCCGGGGCGTGCTCCAGCATCACGGTGCCGGGGCTGACGCCGGGCACGAAGTACACGTTCACGGTGACCGCCAGCAACGCCGCCGGCAAGGGCACCGCCACCAGGGCGCAGACCACCGACGCGCTGTACGGCATCGCGACCTGCCGCAACGGGGCGTCGGGTCCGGAGGCGAGCTACTGCACTCGGGAGATTCCGGGGGATCGCAACGGCAACGAGATCTTCAAGGTCACCCGCCAGGACAACGACCAGCAGGCCGGCTGGGTGCCGAACGGCCACCGGTTGAAGGCGTACTGCAAGAAGTCGGGCGAAGAGGTCTTCGCCTACATCTACAACAACGACAAGCGCAGCACCTGGTGGGTGCAGGTCGACTACAAGGGAAAGAACTACATCCCCTGGGCCTGGCTCAACCTGGAGGGCGGCGACAACATCGACGTCCTGCCCACCTGCTGAACCAGCCAGGCAAGGAGCACCACCGACCGTGAACACCCACGAGCCGCTCGCCCAGCCGGAGGTGCAGGGCTTCGCCGCGCTGGCCGCCCGGCTGGCCGAGAACGTCAACGCGGTGGTGCTCGGCAAGCCGCAGGTGGTCCGGCTGGCGCTGACCGCGCTGTTCGCGCAGGGTCACGTGCTCCTGGAGGACGTGCCCGGCGTCGGCAAGACGACCCTGGCGCGGGCCATCGCCGCCACGGTGAAGGGTCAGTGGCGGCGCATCCAGTTCACTCCCGACCTGCTCCCCTCCGATGTGTCCGGTGTGACGATCTTCAACCAGGCGACCCGGGACTTCGAGTTCCATCCCGGGCCGGTCTTCGCCAACATCGTCATCGCCGACGAGATCAACCGGGCGTCGCCGAAGACCCAGTCGGCGCTGCTCGAGGTGATGGAGGAGCGCACCGTCACCGTGGACGGGGTCCGGCACCCGGTGCCCGCGCCGTTCCTGGTGGTCGCCACGCAGAACCCGGTGGAGATGGACGGCACCTACCGGCTGCCCGAGGCGCAACTGGACCGCTTCCTGGTCAAGCTCTCCGTCGGCTACCCGGATGAGGCCGTCGAGATCGAGGTGCTGCGCGGCGCGACCGTCCGGTCCCCCGAGGCGCTCACTCCGGTCACCGACACCGCCACCGTCGGGGAGATGGTGCGGATGGCCCGCCGGGTGCACATCGCCGAGCCGCTCTACGCGTACGCGGTCCGGCTGGCCGCCGCCACCCGCGCCCACCAGCACGTACGCGTCGGGGTCAGCCCCCGGGGCGTCATCGCGCTGACCCGCGCCGCGTGCGCGTACGCGCTGATCGACGGGCGAGGTTGGATCATGCCGGAGGACCTGAAGGCGCTCGCCGAACCGGTGTTCGCGCACCGGCTGCTGCTCACCCCGGACGCCCAGGTGCGCGGGATGACCGCCGCGGAGGTGCTGCGCCAGGCCGTCGCCTCGGTGCCGGTGCCGCTGCCGTCGGGGCAGCCGGCGCCGGTGCAGGGCTGACCGGCAGCAGCGGCATGGGGATCACCGCCCGCGGGGTCGGGCTGCTCGTCGCCGCCGTCGTCCTGCTCGGGGTGGGCTTCCGGTTCGCGTACCCCGAGTTGACGCTGCTGGGGGCGGCGGCCGGCGCGGCCGTCGGCTACGCGGCGCTGACCGCGGCCTGGCGGCCCCGGCTGACGGTGACGCGGCGGGCGGACCCGGACCGGGTGGCCCGCGGCGAACCGGCGAGCATGACGCTGACCGTGCGCAACACCGGCCGGCTGCGCTCGGCGAACCTGCTGGCCGAGGACCGGTGTGGAGACCGCACGGTGCCGGTGCCGCTGCTACGCCTGCGGCCCGGCCGGGACACCGAGGTCCGCTACGACGTGCCGACCCACCGCCGTGGGGTGGTGCCGGTCGGGCCGCTGCGGGTGACCCGGCGCGACCCGCTGGGCCTGGTGGCGCTGGCCCGCCCGTACGGCGCGAGCACGCCGGTGTGGGTGCATCCCAGGGTCCATCCGCTGACGGCGGTGCCCACCGGTGCGGGGCGCAGCCTCGACGGCCGGGTGGACGGGGTTCCGCACGGGTCGATCACGTTCGACTCGTTGCGGGAGTACGTGGTGGGCGACGAGCTGCGCCGGGTGCACTGGCGCACCAGCGCCCGTGTCGGCGAGCTGATGGTGCGGGAGAACGTGGACACGAGCCTGCCCCGCCTGGTGGTGCTGCTGGACAACCGCGTCGCCGCGCATCCCGACCGGGTGAACGGGGTGGCGGAGTCGTTCGAGTCGGCCTGTGAGGCGGCGGCGTCGGTCGTCACCGCCGCGCACCGCGCGGACCTGCCGGTGCTGTTGGTGCTGGTCGCCGTGGAGCTGGCCACGTCGCCCGAGCAGGGGCGCGGCGACCGTGCCGACAGCGCGGTGGACGGCGATGACGGTCCACTGGGGCCGCTGGACCGCCTGGCCGCCGCGGAGCTCTCCGGTGACGACGACGCGCTGCGCGCCGCCACCACCCGACTGCGCCAGGACCGGCTCGGCGACACGCTGATCTTCCTGACCGGGCCGGGTGGCCGTGGCGAGCTGGGGCACGTGGGCGCGCTGCGCGGCGCGTACCCGTCGGTGGTGGTCGGGGTGTTCGGCGCGGCCGAGCCGACGCCGCCCGGCGCGGCGGGCCTGGTGGTGGTCGACGCGGCCGACGGCGCGCAGTTCGCCGCCGAGTGGGACGGGGTGCGCCGGTGGTGACGGGCGTCGGCCGGCAGAGACCGGCCCCGGCGACCACCGCCGGTCCGGCGGGGCCCGGGACGAGCGCGGGCACGCCGCCGATCGAGGGCCCGGCGCGGCGGAGCTGGCCCGGCCGGGTCGGGCGGGCACTGCGGGCCGCCGTCGTCCCGCTGGCGCTGATCGGGCTGACCTCGCTCGCCGGGGTGGTGCTCGGTCGGGTGTACGCCGGAGACCTGCTGACCCTCCTGGTCATCGGCGCCGCGGCCGGTTCGGTGCTGGTCAGTGTGGCCGCCCGGCGGCTGCCCTCCTGGCTGGTGGCACCGGTGTCGGTGGCCGCGATGGCCGGCTGGACACTGTGGTCGCTGCGGCTGTCCGCGACCCGCGCCGACCTGCCGGGCAGCCTGCTGGAGGTGACCGCGGACGCCGCGCGCAACGGCATCCCCCGACTGCTCACCGCGATGATTCCGGTCGAGCCCACGCCGGACACGGTGCTGATGCCGGTGGTCGCGGCGTGGCTGGCCGGGCTGGCCGGCGCCGAGGTGGCGTTGCGCACCGGTCGGGTGCTGCTGGGATACCTGCCGGCGGCGGGGCTCTACGCCGCCGCCCTCTACGTGGTCGGCCCGAACGCCGAACCGGCGATCGGGGCGACGGTGGCGTTCGTCGCGGTCGCCC
>NZ_RCVI01000357.1:0-7787 GCF_003667455.1 Micromonospora sp. CV4
CCCCGGTCGCGGTGCCGATCCTCGTCGGCTACACCGTGGCAGCCCTGCACGCCGTCGCCCGCCGCCGGCCGGTTGCCGCCGAAGGGAAGGCGCCGTGACCACCGGGCGACCGTCCGGCGGCACCGACCCCGGCCCGGCCACCGCAAGCGACGAGCCGGCTCGGCTGCTGGTCGGCGGCACGGAAGTGGCCCGGTACGTGCTCGCACCGGCACTCGACGAACGGCACGGGCCCCGGCCCTACCTGCACCCGGTGCGCACCCTCGGCGGGACGGTGGTCACCGACGCGCTGCCCGCCGACCACGTGTGGCACCTCGGCGCCTCCCTTGCGGTGCAGGACGTCAACGGCAGCAACCTCTGGGGCGGACGCACCTACGTCCGCGACGTCGGCTACACCTGGCGCGACGACCACGGCGTCATCGCGCACACCGGCGAGGTCGAGCGGACCCCGGGCCGGTACGCGCACGACCTCCAGTGGCGTGACCGGGCCGGCCAGGTGCTGCTGACCGAGCGGCGGTGGGTGGCCGCGTCGATGGTCGCGCCGGACGCCTGGCGGCTCGACCTGGACACCGTCCTCACCGCCCCGGCCGACCGGGAGGTGCGCCTGGGCAGCCCGGCCACCAACGGCCGCCCGGGTGGGGCCGGCTACGGGGGGTTCTTCTGGCGGGCCGCCGCCGACGGGGAGGCGGCGGTGTTCACCGTCGACGCCGCCGGGGAGGAGACGGTCAACGGCAGCGCGGCGCCGTGGCTCGCGCTGGCCGGAACCGCATCGGGCGGCGGGGCGTACACCCTGGTCTTCACCGGCCTCGGCCCGGGGGACCGGTGGTTCGTGCGGACCGGGATGTATCCGGGGGTCTGCGTGGCGTTCGCGTTCGACGACCCGGCCGTGGTGCCGGCGGGCGGAAGCCGCCACGGCCGGTACGGGGTGCTGGTGGCCGACGGAACCCTCGACCGGGACCGGGCCGCGGCCCTGGTCGGAACGATGCCGTGAACGCCGCGTGCACGCCCCGGTGCGGTCAGCGGGATCGCTCGGTCAGCTCGCGGACCGCCACCTGGTACGCGGCCTGGGTGTGGTAGGGCCAGTGCCGTTCGATCGGAGGCGGCACGGTGTCGGCCGGGTCGATGGTCAGGCTGCGCGGATCGCGCAGCCGGATGTCGACGTCGCCGGCCGCCGGCCCGGCGCCGGACGGCGGCGTGTCCGCGGCCCGGGGGAAGATCGGCCCGCCGATCGGATCGGTGTCCCGCCACAGGTTGCGCCAGCGCCACCCGACCCGCTCGCCCAGGTCACCGAGCGTCTGCGGCCCCAGGTACGCCGGATACAGCCGGGCGTAGGTGCGCCGCAGCGGTGAGCCGTAGGTCAACAGCGAGACCCGGGCCAGCACGGACGGCGGTAGCTGCAGGATGGTGGCGACGGCGAGCACCGAGCCGTGGCTGTGCCCGGAGAGGACGACCGGCTCGTGCGCGGCGAGCCCGGTGATCCGTTTCGCCAGCTCCGGGACGGCACGGGCGGCGTAGCAGGGCGGCGCGAGCGGGTGGACCGTTCGGGGCCAGAAGGTGCCGAGGTCCCACAGGATCGCCACCACCCGCCGGGACTGCGGCGACCGGTACGCGCGGAACCCGAGGATCAGGAGGCAGATCACCAGCAGGCTGATCACCCAGACGCCCGCGTCGGTCACGTAGGCGGCGAACACCGCCGCCGCACCCCCTTGTCCACCGAGGCGGGCCGCGAGCTGGGCGGGACCGATCCCGATCACGTCGAAGGTGACCGTGGCCAGCCCGAGCGACGCGATCACCAGGAACGCGATCAGCACCGGGCCCAGCTCCTCGGTCACCCGGGCGCGGGCGATGGTCTCCTGGACGAGACGCAGCCGGTGTGCGTCCTCCGCCCGCACGTCCGGGTAGTCCCGTTCGATGATGCGCGCCGCCAGCCCCCGTCGTCGCCGTCGGCTCAGCAGGAGGGTGCCCGAGGTCGTGGCCGCGCCGATCAGCAGCGCGGCGAGCCCGGCGAGCGCGGCCCACCAGTAGGCGACCGGCGGCTCCAGCGGACCGACGATCGGCGGGTTGGGCCGGATCGGATCGGGGATGTCGCCGTGGTCGAGGGCGTCCGCGAGGCGGTAGACCAGGGTCGCGGTGAAGGCCGCGCCGACGCTCACCGCCGACGCTGCCATGATCGGCGTGCCGAGCCCGCGGAGGAAGGGGCGCTCGTCGGAGTGGGCGCCACGCTGGCGTGCGTACGTGACGACGGTCAGCACGACGAGCAGCACACCCTGCACGGCGACCACCCCGGCGGCGATGCCCTCGTACCCGGGCAGTTTGCCGGAGCCGGACGGTGCCGCGCCGGCGAGCGTGGCGGAGCCGAGGCACAGCACGCTCACCCCCGCGGTGCCCACCCACAGGGGGCGGAGAAACCGCCGGGCCCCCGCCGGGCTGGCCGGCACGGGCAGCGCGAGGAGGACCACGCCGAAGACGAGCAGCCCGACGGCCAGCCCGAACAGCACGACGTGACCGGGCACGCCGAACCCGCCCGGCGAGGCGCCGGCGAGCAGGGCGACGTTCACCGTCCCGAGGCCGAGCGCCACGTGGACCTGACGCAGCCAACCGGTGGTGTGCTCGTCGTGCCAGAAGCCGGCGTCGGCGAGGCTCTCGGTCCGGCCGCCGGTGGGCGGCTGCGCCGATGACGGGCCGAACCCCTCGAAGGCCCGCGCCGAGCGGGTGCCGATGACCCAGACGCCCCGCAGCGCCAACAGTGGAACGACCGACAACAGGGCCAGGCGGGGGCCGGAGGGGAGGGCGTAGAGCCAGGCCAGATAGGGACGGCTGGCGCGGCACCCCGGGTACGGCACGCACTGCCAGCCGATCAGGTCAAGGGTGACCCCCACGATGGTCAGGACGAACGTGGCCGTGAGGGTGCCGGCGAGCAGCCGACACAGCGTGCTGAGTAGGCCCCACCGGTCGGGCCCCGGCGGTCGCAGCCAGATCGCGAGGTTGCTCAGCATGAAGGGCAGCAGCAGCAACATCGAGGCCGTCCGTACCGCCGCGCCGGCGGTCAACGAACCCCAGCGGTACGCCTCGACGGCGACTCCGGCCGTGGCCCCACCGGCGACGCCGCTGCCCGGTCGGGGGCGGAAGAAGCCCGCGTGCGTGTCCCCGGCTACGCGGACCACGTTCGGGTGATCGAGGATCCGCTCGGCGGTGACTCCGGAGATGCCGTGCACGCGCAGTTCCACGGCGTCGCGGGGCGGCCTCCTGTCCACGCCGTCAGGGTCACAGACAATCCACCCGGGCGTGCCGGTACCGCGAACGTCAGCGGGTGGGCAGCGCGGCGGTCACCCGGACGGCCTTGACGATCGCCGGGATCGAACCGATCAACAGCACCAGCCCCCAGATGATGGCGACCACCGCGAAGACCAGCGCCGCCACGTCGTCGACGATGCTGACCAGGATCACCGGCACCAGGTTGTGCAGGAACTCCAGCACGACCGTGCAGAGCAGGGTGGTGAGGATCAGCAGGACGAGGCCCTTGTTCTGGAGGAAACGCGGCTGGGCCAGCACCAGCAGCCCGGCCCACACGAGCTTGAGCAGCAGCACCAACCCCAGCAGCACGGCCGCCTCGCCGACCGGAAAGAACCCCCACAGGGCCAGGTAGGCCAGCGTGCCGAACGGCGCCGCCAGGAACAGCGACACCATGATCATCAGTTCCACGAACGCGATGATCAACGCGAAGAGGCCGACGATGATCAGGATGATCGAGAAGATCAGGCTGGCCAGACCCTGCACCCGGCCCTGGATCCGCTCGGGCAGCAGCAGGCCCAGGCAGAACAGCCCGGTGCTCCAGACCGCCACCGCGTCGATCAACGCCAGGTAGCCGGTGCCCCGGCCGGACGGCTCGCTGACCCCGGACACGTCGTCGAGCTCCACGTCCAGCCCGCCGGCGCTGTCCGCCAGCGCCGCGCTGGCGTCGGCTCCCCCGAGCAGCAGCCCGGCGCCCAGCTCGACCCCGATCGCCAGGACGATGGCGAGCATCGCCAGCAGCAGGAACGGCTTGCGCAAATCACCCACGGCGACACCTTCTCTCGGGTCAGGACGCGGCCACGGTGATGGTGCAGGCACCCAGGCCGGGGCAGATCACGGCCACCTCGGCGGCCTCGTCGACGGCGACCTTCGCCACCGCGCCGGTGCCGTCCGGGGCCGGCTCGACCTCGTCGCGAATCGTGAGGTCGGCGTCGCCGGGCGCCCGCGCGACGACCGTGAACGGCCGCGCGCTGCGCAGCACCAGGGTGCGCAGTCCACCCGGGTCGGCGACCCGCACCACGCAGCTACCGGAGAAAACCAGCTGCCCGGGCTGCTCGGCGCAGTCGGCGCTGACCGTGGCCGGGTCCACCGCCGACCGTTCACCGCCCAGCGCACCCAGCCGCTCGACCAGCCCGTGCCGGGCCCCCGGGTCACCCCGGTCGTCCCGGCCCGTGCCGGCCGCGACCACGAACAGCGCCACCAGCAGGACGGCGAGCAGCCCCAGCAGCGCCTTCTGCCGGCCGCTCATCGCACGGCGGCCGGCGGCGCGACCTCGGTGAACCGGATCTCGTCGACACCCGCGAAGTAGCGGTTGGTGCCCTGCGTCTTGCCCACCACCACCAGGGTCACGCGGTGTGGGCCCCTGGTCAGCCGGACCGTGCCGACGTCCAGGAACTCCGTCGTGCGCACCGTCGGCGTGAAGCCGAGGAACGCCCCGCCGACCTGGGCGCCGTCGATGGCGAAGACGGTGTTGGCGTAGTCGGGCGCGGTGGTGCGTACCGCCGCGAAGCGCCAGCTGCCGTCCGCCGGGATCTGCACCGTCACGGTGACCTGGTCGCCGATGGCCAGCCCCTGGAAGAACAGCTGCTTGCCCCCGGACCAGGTCACGCCGCAGCAGTTCGGTTGCGCCCCCACGACCGCCCCGCTGGTCCGTGGTGACTCCACCACCGCCGCGTCCACCAGGCTCTCCGCCTCGACGGTGACGACCTGCGGCTCGCCGGGGGCGGGCTCACCGCCGCGGGTCAGCAGCACCACCCCCACGGTCACCACCACCAGCACCAGCGCCGCCGCCGCGGCGATCCACGGCCACGGGGTACGCCGGGGCGGTGCGACCGCCCGCACCTCGTAGGTGACCCGGCCGCTGGAACGGGAACTCTCCTCCGGCGCGGTGTTCGCCGAGTACGCGAACCCGGTCATGTCGTAGCGCCGGGGCGGGGTACCGGCCGGCACGGCGAGCTTGACCAGGAACGAGACGGAGCCCTGCCCGGGCACCACCCGCTGCGGCTCGGTCACCGTGAACCAGGCCCGCTGGGAGCCGTCGCCGGGCGCCACGTCGAACACCACCGTGTCCGGCGCGTTGCCCGGGTTGGAGACGGTGAAGGTCAGCTCGCCGATGTTGCGCGGGTCGAGGGTGAACTGTTCGGCGGCGGCGACGACCGCCCACTCGGTGGTCATGACGACTCCTCTGCGACGACGATCTCGGCGGTGGTGGAGGCGGGCTTCTCCGCCTCGACGATGCGGGTGATCACGGCGAGCTGACCGGCGGCGGCCGCCGGCACCCGCACCACGACGTGAAACGGCCGGTCCGCTGGCTCGTCGATCGCGAAACCGCGCAGCCCGGTGGCCAGTTCGAGAGCCCTTCGCATCCCGTACGGGGTGCCGCGCCAACGGGCCAGCAGCGCGCCGTTGGCCACCAGGTCACGCAGCCGACCCACCGGCAGCGGCAGCGGGGCGTCCGGGCGGGGCGAGGCCACCACGTGGTCTATCGCCACCCAGCGGGTCAGCTGCACGACCAGACCGTCCGGCGCCCGGTACGGGTCGAACAGGGCGTCCACCTCGGCGAGGATCGCCTCGTCCGGGGCGTGCAGGCCCTCCATCACCTCCAGCAGCGCCCACAGGACGCTGCCCGGCACGCAGGCCCGCTGGTACGCGGCGGGCAGCAGCCGCTCAATCGCCGAGCGTCGCATCCTGCCGCACCACCTCGATGTCGTGCTCGCCGGAGCAGAGCAGCCAGGTGTCGGGGACGGTCACCACGTCGGCGGTGGCCTGGTTGGCGCTGGCGGTCCAGTCCACCGCGCCGGCACTGCGGTAGACGCCGCGCCCGCCGCCGGCCAGGAACAGCCGCTCGGCCTGCTCGCCGCTGGTCGCCGCGCCGCCGCTGACCGCGAGGGCGTCCACCGGCTCGAACCGGGTCCGGTCGCGCAGCGGCAACCCGCAGTTGACCGACACCGACTGCCACTGCGGCTGGGCGCCCAGGGTGTCCAGCCGCAGCACCCCGCCGCTCTGGGTGGCCGCCACCGCGAGGGGGCCGGCGAACGCCAGATCCCGGCAGGTGCCGCCGATCCAGCCGCTCTGCACCGACTGCCACTGCACGTCGGACTCGAACAGCCGGGTGCGGTGGCAGCCCTGGCCCGGCTTCTTCGGGTCCGGTTCGCCGGCCCCGCTCCACAGCAGCGTGGCCGGGCCGTCGTACTGCACCGCCAGCACCCGGTTGTCCACGTTGGACAGGCCGACGTGCGCGAAGCTGCCGGGCCGGCCGCCCGCCGTCGACAGGTACACGCCGAAACCGGCCTGCGCGGCCACCGCCACGCCCGGCGCGCCCCGCTCGGAGACGAACGCGCGTACCGCGTAGAACCCCCGGTCGGCGTCGGACGGGTCGACCAGGATCTGCAACGGCACCGCGCCGGGCAGCAGCGACACCTCGTACAGGCCCGTGTCGGTGGCCACCAGCAGGGCGCCCGCGCCGTCGCGGTCCAGCCAGGCCACGTCGGAGATCCGCGAGTCGAGGTCGGTCAGCAGGGACCACGTCTCGCCGAGGTCCGTGCTCAGGTGCACCCGGGAGCCGCCGGAGGCGCGCAGCGTCACCACGGCCACCGAGCCGGGACGCGGCACGATGCCCGGCCGCGCCGGCGCCGGGGCGGGCGCCACCCGCAGCACCGTCTCGCCGTCGAAGCGACCGGTCGGCTCCCAGCCCGCGCCCGCGTTGCTGGAACGGAACAGCACCGCGCCCCGCCCGGCGTACCAGGTGCGGGGCTGGTACTGGTCGACGGCGAGGGCGCGGACCTCGGCGTCGGGCGCCTCGTCGACCACGAACCGCACCGACTCGACGTAACGCACGCCCGGCTCGGCCTGCTCCAGCAGCCGGTACACGTTGGACGCCCGCAGCGGCTCGCCGAACGGCCAGCCGGTCGGGTTGAGCGCGGTGGGCAGCGGGCTCAGCGTCTGGTGCAACCGGTCGTGGATCCGCCGGCGGACCGCGTCCACGTCCTCCTCCCGCCGGACCACCACCCGCGCCCGCACGGAGATCGCCTTGAACCGGGCCCAGGTCGCCCGCGACCGGACGCCGAGCATCCGCCGCTGTTCCAGGTCCGTCTCCACCCGGCGCCGAGCCTCGGGCACCTCGTGCTCGCGCAGCACCGCCACCGGCAGCCGGCCACCCGGCCGGGCCGCCGCCGGCACGTACGGCACCAGCACCACCTCGACCTCGCCCGGCCGCGCGAAGCTGTACACCGCGGCGCGGGTGAACGCCCGGGCCCGGGCCACCGCGCCGGAGCTGGTGGCCAGCACCTCGAAGTCGCGCGCGGTGACCGCGCGCTGCTGGGCGAAGAACTCGTACGGGCCGCGCAGCAGCACCGACTCCAGCGCCTCCATCTCCCGACCGCCGGCCGCCGGCCCGGGGTTGTCGACGCGTACGCCGGGCAGGGGGTCGCGCAGGCTGGTCAGCGTGCCGGCGGCCACGTTGCCGGTCGGCCCGCCGCCGGCCCGGTACCAGGGCCGAC
>NZ_RCVI01000388.1:0-7772 GCF_003667455.1 Micromonospora sp. CV4
ACCGGCTCGTCGCAGACGATCACCTCGGGCCGCAGCGCGAGCGCCCGGGCGATGCCGATGCGCTGGCGCTGACCGCCGGAGAACTGGTGCGGGTACCGGTTGATGTGCTCCGGGTTGAGCCCGACCACGTCCAGCAGCTCCTGGACCCGTCGATCCCGGCTGCCCTTCGGCGCGGCGTCGCGGTGGATCTCGAACGGCTCGCCGATGATGTCGCCGACGGTCATCCGCGGGTTCAGCGAGGTGTACGGGTCCTGCATGACCATCTGCATGTTGCGCCGCAGCCGGCGCAGCTCGGCCCCGGACGCCTTGAACAGGTCCTTGCCCTCGAGGGTGGCCCGCCCGGAGGTGGGCGTCTCCAGCCGCATCAGCAGCCGGGCGAGGGTGGACTTCCCGCAGCCGGACTCACCGACCACGCCCAGCGTCTCACCGCGGCGCAGCTCGAAGCTCACGCCGTCGACGGCCTTGACCGCGCCGATCTGCCGCTGGAACAACACGCCCTGACTGATCGGGAAGTGCTTCACCAGGTTGTCGACGGACAGGATGGTCTCGCCCCGGACCTTGGTGGAGCTAGCGGGCGCTGTCATCACGGACCTCCTGCGCGAAGTGGCATTCGCTGGTCCGGCCGTCGCCGAGGACCAGGTCGTGCGGCACCACGTCCACGCAGACCTGCTGCACGTACGGGCACCGGGGGTGGAACGGGCAGCCGGAGGGGATCCGCATCAGGTTCGGCGGGAGACCCTTGATCGTCGACAGTTCCTGGCCGCGGACGTCCATCCGCGGGATCGACTCCAGCAAACCCTTGGTGTACGGGTGGGCCGGCGCCTTGTACAGCGAGCGGACGTCGGCGTGCTCGACGATCCGGCCGGCGTACATGACCGCGATCCGGTCCGCGACGCCGGCGACGACGCCCAGGTCGTGGGTGATCAGGATCATCGCCATGTTCAGGTCCCGGCGCAGGTCGGCCAGCAGGTCCATGATCTGGGCCTGCACGGTGACGTCGAGCGCCGTGGTGGGCTCGTCGGCGATCAGCACCTTCGGGTCCAGCGCCAGCGCCATGGCGATCATGACGCGCTGCCGCATGCCTCCGGAGAACTGGTGCGGGTAGTCGCCGATCCGCTTCGCGGCGCCCGGGATCTTGACCAGATCCATCAGCTCGATGGCGCGGCGTCGGGCGTCGGCCCGGGACATGCCGGCGCGCTGGCGCAGCGTCTCGCCGATCTGCCAGCCGACCGGAAAGACCGGGTTCAGCGCGGACAGGGCGTCCTGGAAGATCATCGCGATCTCCTTGCCGCGGACCTGCCGGCGCTGCTCCTCGGAACGGGTGAGCAGGTCCTGACCCTGGTAGAGGATCTGGCCGGAGCGGACGACCGCGGGCGGGGTGTCCAGGATGCCCATGATCGCCTGGGCGGTGACCGACTTGCCCGAGCCGGATTCGCCGAGCACGGCGAGGGTCTCCCCGGCGTCGAGGTGGTACGACACGCCGTTGATCACCCGGGCCACACCCTCGTTGGTCCGGAACTCGACGTGCAGGTCCCGGAGCTCCAGCAGGTGGCCGCCCTCGGGCGTGGCGGAGGCGGGCGTGGGTTGGACGGTGGAGTGCGTCATGGGAGTTTCACCGCAGCTTCGGGTCGAAGGCGTCACGGATCGCGTCGCCGAGCATGATGAACGCCAGCACGGTCAGCGCGAGGAAGGCCGACGGGACGATCAGCGGCGTGGCCGCCTCCCGCATGTGGATGCGGCCGGTGTCGATGTCCTGGCCCCACGAGATGGTCGGCGCCTTCAGGCCGATGCCGAGGAACGAGAGCGTCGCCTCGGCGGCGATGAACGAGCCGAGCGCGATGGTCAGCACGACGATGGCCGGGGCCAGCGAGTTCGGCAGGATGTGCCGCCACATGATCCGGCCGTGGCCGGCGCCGAGCATCCGGGCCGCCGCCACGTAGTCCTGCTCCTTGGCGGTGATCACCGAGGACCGCACGACCCGGGCGGCCGTGGTCCAGCCCAGAATGGCCAGTACGAAGATCACCGCGGCGATCCGGGCGTTCACGCTGTCGCTGGACACTCGCTTGAGCAGCACGATCGCGGCCAGCAGCAGCGGGATGCCGAGCACCACGTCGATCACCCGGGAGAGCACCGCGTCGACCCAGCGGCCGAAGTAGCCGGCCAGCATGCCGACCACCAGCGCGATGATCCCGGTGCCGAGCGCGGAGAGCGCGCCGACCAGCAGCGAGGCACGGGTGCCGTAGACCGCCCGGGAGTACGTGTCGCAGCCCTGGAAGTCGTACCCGAAGATGGCCCCTCCGGACGGTCCGGCGTGCTGCCGGGAGAGCAGGCAGTCGTTCGGGCTGTTGGCGGTGAACACCCCGGGGACCAGGGCCATCAGGGTGAACACGACGACCAGCGCCAGCGAGATCCAGAAGATCGGGTTGCGGCGCAGGTCACGCCACGCGTCCCCGGCCAGGCTGCGCGCCTTGTTCGGCGCGCCGATCTGGTTCGGCGTGCCCGGCTCGCCGGAGGGACCACGCCGCGCGGCCTGGTTCTCGGTGGCCGCCACAGTTTCAAAGTCACTCATAGCGGATCCTCGGGTCGAGTACGGCGTACAGGACGTCCACCACCAGGTTCGAGACCAGGTAGACCACGACGAGCACGCTGACGATGCCCACCACCAGGGGGCCGTCCTCGGTGCGGATGCCGCGGAAGAGGTTGAAGCCCACGCCGGGGATGTTGAAGACGCCTTCGGTGATGATCGCGCCGCTCATCAGGTTGCCCAGCTCCACACCGAGGAAGGTGACCACGGGGATGAGCGAGTTCCGCAGCACGTGCACGGTGACGATGCGGCGCTTGACCAGGCCCTTGGACCGGGCGGTCCGGACGTAGTCGGCGCGCAGGTTCTCCGCCACCGAGGTGCGGGTCAACCGCAGCGCGGTGGCCAGCGACAGCGAGCCGAGCACGATGCCCGGCAGCAGCAGCGCGTAGAACGTCGGCTCGGAGCCGGCGGTGGGCGGGAAGAGTTGCCACCTGACGCCCAGGAAGTACTGCGCGAGCGGTGCCAGCACGATGGTCGGGATGCCCAGCACCAGCAGGGTCAGCACCAGCGTCGAGTTGTCGAAGATGCTGGCCCGGCGGATGCCGGCGATCACGCCGGCGGTGACTCCGAAGATGATCGCCACGGCGAGCGCGATGAGCGCCAGCTTCACGGTGACCGGCCAGGCCGCCTGGAGGATGTCGCCGATCTGGCGGCCGGTCAGCGACTGGCCGAGGTCACCCTGGAGCAGGCTCTTGACGTAGTCGAAGTAGCGGTAGAAGAAGCCGCCGACGCCGGTGGCGTCCAGGTGGTACTTCTCGGTCAGGTAGGCCCGCTGGGCTTCGGTCACCGGCCGCTCGCCGGCGAGGGCCTGGATGGGGTCGCCCTGGCCGGCGAACATCAGCGCGTAGACGATCAGGGTGGTCCCGAAGAACGCAAGGACCATCTGCAGTAGGCGCCGCAAGATGTAGCGGAACATGCTTAGCAGTCTCTCCGGAAATGTGCGAAAGGGTCGCAGGACGGCATCTCTGGTCGTACCCGAAATATCCGGGATGTCCGCCGTCCGGCCCGGGGAAGGCCGGCGCTACCAACGAGTCCGTGGTCCGGACCCGGTGAGCGCGGTCCGGGCCACCCGGGCGTTTCCGCCCGGGTGGCCCGCACATGGTCAGCTCAGCTGGCCGCTTCGATCTTGACGAGGTTGACCCGCTGGAACAGGTCCATCTCGACGTTCTTGACCTTGGACGAGTGGCCGAACACGTTCTCGCCGAAGCGGAGCGGGATCACCGGCATGTCCTTGGCCAGGATGTCCTCCGCCTGCTGGTACTTGGCGATCGCCTCGTCCTGCGTCTTGGCGGCGGAACCCTCCTTGACGAGCTTGTCGAACTCCGGGTTGCTGTAGCCGTAGTAGTTCGACGAGCCGTTGGTGCTGTACAGCGGGCCGAGGTAGTCCTCCATGGTCGGGTAGTCCATGACCCAACCCATCCGGAACATGCCCACCGGCTGCTTCTTCTCGACCTTGGTCAGCAGGTCGGCGAACTTCGGCTCGGCCGAGCCGACGACGTCGACACCCAGGTTGGCCTTCAGCTGGTTGACCGTGGCGTCGACCCAGTCCTTGTGGCCGCCGTCGCCGTTGTAGGAGATGACGATCTTCGACGGGCCGCCAGCGGCCTGGTAGAGCTTCTTGGCCTCGGTCGGGTTGAACTCCCCGGCCGCACCAGCGGTGTTGTCCCGGTAGCCCGGCAGCACCGGCGAGACGAACGAGCGGGCCGACTGCTGCGAACCCTTGAAGACCGACTTGGTGATCTCGTCCCGGTCGATCGCCATCGAGATGGCCTTGCGCACGTCCGGGTTGCTGTAGTCCTTGTCGAACGTCGGGAACGCGAGGAACTGGAACGACGACATCGGGCTGGTCTTGTACCGGTCACCCAGGTCGGCCGGGGCGGTGCTCAGGCTCTCGGTCGGGATCGTCGGCAGCACGTCCAGGTTGTCCGCCTGGACGTCCGCGTAGGCCGCGGTGAGCTGCTGGTAGATCCGGAACTCGATGTCCTTCACCTTGGGCTTCTCGCCCGGGTACGCGTCGTACCGCTCGACCTCGATCTTGCTGTCGTGCTGCCAGGTGCCCTTCATCTTGAAGGGGCCCTGCCCGATCGGCGCCTGCTCGTAGGAGTCCTTGAGCACGCCCGGGGCGGAGAACGCGGCATCCGGCATCGGGTAGAACGCGGTGTAGCCGAGCATCGTCCGGAAGTCGATGTACGGCTCGGAGAGCGTCACCTGGAAGGTCAGGTCGTCGACCTTCTTCAGGCCGGACATCTCCTTGGCCTTCGGCGCCTTGCCCTGCAGGTCGGCGTAGCCAGCGATCTTCTCGAAGAAGTAGTTGCTGTCCTGCCCGTTGGGGGCGTACGCGCCGTAGTTCCAGGCGTTGACGTAGTCCTCGGCCGTGACCTTCTCACCGTTGTGGAAGGTGTAACCGTCCTTGAGCTTGACCGTCCAGACCTTGTTGTCCGACGACGTCACGGAGTCGGCCGCGACCTCGTACGGCTTGTTCTGGGCGTCGTAGTCCACGAGCGGGGCGAACAGGCCGGTGAGCACCTGCGCGCCGGACGTCTCGGTGGTGTTGGTGGGAACCAGGTGCTTCGGTTCCGCGATCTGGATGCTGACAGCCGAACTACCGCTGCTGGACCCACCGTCTCCGCCGCTGCCGCAGGCCGCGAGGCCCAGCGTCACCGCGAGCGGGAGGGCGGTCCAGGCGGCGAGTCTACGAACTCGCATTGAGCCTCCTCATCTCCTCACGCTGCGCAGTCAAGCCCGACGCTGGGTTTACGCTGCGCAACAAGCGGTAACGGTAGGTCGGGCGACCGCCTTCGGCAACGAGCCGGTTGCGGCTGCATAACGGTCCGGGATGGCTTTCCTTGCCGAGTGCGGGCAGGCCTGCTACCCCAGACCGGGCTTAACCGGACCGACCTGCCTTTTCGCCGGTCGATTTCTCGCCCGGTGTGGCGCCTCGGCCCTCGCTGGCCCGCTCTGGGTTGAACGCCGCCTTCGCATCCCGGTGTGCCGGCCTGTCCGGTCCGGTGGTGATCAGCTCCACAAAACGTCACTGAGAGTGACTAGCGACACGTCACGTTTCGTGACCGGAGGCGAGTGGCAGGGATCTCGGCAACAGGGCCCGGACTCAGGTCGTCCGAACGGCCGGCGGCGGCCGTGAGACGATCTGGTCGTGACAGCGACGCTTCTGGACGGCAAGGCGACCGCGGCGGAAATCAAGGACGAGCTGCGGATACGGGTGAAGGCGCTCGCGGAGCGCGGCATCATCCCCGGGCTGGGCACGGTCCTGGTCGGGGCGGACCCGGGCAGCCAGGCGTACGTCAACGGCAAGCACCGGGACTGCGCCGAGGTGGGCATCGCCTCGATCCGCCGGGAGCTGCCGGCCGACGCCACCCAGGAACAGGTCGACGCCGTGGTGGCCGAGCTGAACGCCGACCCGGCGTGCCACGGCTACATCGTCCAGCTGCCGCTGCCGGCCCACCTGGACACCCAGCGGGTGCTGGAGCTGATCGACCCGGCCAAGGACGCCGACGGCCTGCACCCGGTCAACCTGGGCCGGCTCGTCCTCGGCTACGACGGCCCGCTGCCCTGCACGCCGCGCGGCATCGTGGAACTGCTCCGCCGGCACGACGTGGCGCTGCGCGGCGCCACCGTCGCGGTGGTCGGCCGAGGCAACACCGTCGGCCGTCCGCTCGGTCTGCTGCTCACCCGGCGCAGTGAGAACGCCACGGTCACCCTGTGCCACACCGGCACGCTCGACCTCGCCTCGCACACCCGGGCCGCGGACATCGTCATCGTCGCGGCCGGCGTACCGGGCCTGCTCACCGCCGACATGATCAACCCTGGCGCGGTGGTGGTGGACGTCGGCATCACCCGGGTGATCGGCCCGGACGGCAAGGGCCGCTACACCGGCGACGTGGACCCGGGGGTGGCCGAGACGGCCGGCGCGCTGGTCCCGATGCCCGGCGGCGTCGGCCCGATGACCCGGGCCATGCTGCTCAGCAACGTCGTCGAACGGGCCGAACGCGGCTGAAGTGTTAGGAAGGGCACCTTGTCGACGCCTCGTGCAGAAAAGGGGCCCTTCTTGGCCTGACCAGGCCGTAACCGTCCGCCCCTGGCCGGATCGGTGCCAGGATGACTGATACGGTCCGGAAAACCGACTGGTATCAGGGAGTGGGACGACCATGGGTAAGAAGGTCACTGTCGTCGGGGCTGGCTTCTACGGCTCCACCACCGCACAGCGCCTGGCCGAGTTCGACGTCTTCGACACCGTAGTGATCACCGACATCGTGGAGGGCAAGCCCGCGGGTCTCGCACTCGACCTCAACCAGTCGCGGGCCATCGAGGGCTTCGAGACCAAGGTGGTCGGCGTGACCACCGGCCCGAACGGTGAGGGCTACGAGGCCATCGAGGGCTCCGACGTCGTGGTGATCACCGCTGGCCTGCCCCGCAAGCCGGGCATGAGCCGGATGGATCTGCTGGAGACCAACGCCAAGATCGTGCGGCAGGTCGCCGAGAACGTCGCCAAGTACGCCCCGAACGCCGTCGTCATCGTGGTCTCCAACCCGCTGGACGAGATGACCGCGCTGGCGCAGCTCGCCACCCAGTTCCCGAAGAACCGGGTGCTCGGCCAGGCCGGCATGCTGGACACCGCCCGGTTCAGCAACTTCGTCGCCGAGGCGCTGAACGTGCCGGTCGCGTCGGTCCGCACGCTGACCCTGGGCTCGCACGGCGACACCATGGTCCCGGTGCCGTCGAAGAGCACCGTCAACGGCAAGCCGCTGCGCGAGGCGATGCCGGCCGAGCAGATCGAGGAGCTGGTCGTCAAGACCCGCAACGGTGGCGCCGAGGTTGTCGCGCTGCTCAAGACCGGTTCGGCGTACTACGCCCCGTCCGCCGCGGCGGCCCGGATGGCGAAGGCCGTCGCCGAGGACTCCGGCGAGGTCATGCCGGTCTGCGCCTGGGTCGACGGCGAGTACGGCATTGACGGCGTCTACCTGGGAGTCGAGGCCGAGATCGGCGCCCAGGGCGTCAAGCGGGTCGTCGAGACCGACCTGGACGCCGACGAGCGGGCCAGCCTCCTGGCTGCCGCCGAGGCCGTCCGCGCCAAGCAGGGCGACGTCGCAAACATGTGACACCCCGACAACACGGAAGGGGGCGCGCCGGCGATGCCGGCGCGCCCCTTCCGCATCTCCCCCATGCGCCC